>NZ_JAUBPO010000035.1:0-61594 GCF_036700785.1 Microcoleus sp. S28C3
TTTTTAGCTGGCATTTTTGTAGAGATTGACTAAACTCATTTTTTATTATACCCTATTTAAAGGCACAACAGCTTAGCCCTGTACTATCGCCAACCCAGTAGTTTTAGAACCTGGGTCAATTTTTAATTGAGCGGGTTGCGTTTTTGGGCAATCGACCGCATATTTCAGAATAATTGTGAACGGGTAACGGAGATACACAGCAGCTTGGGCTAGTTTTAACAATCGTCTTGCTTGTCCTGGTTCTACTGGCTCAAGTGGTTGTTTGTTGGTGTCTAAAACGAATACAAAGTTAGACATTTTGTCCTCTGATTACTCAGGTTATGTTTTCCTCGCCAATGTTTTGATGGCTTGTTGGGTTAGAGACACTGACTTAACCAAATACATCTGTTTAATCTCTAACGACAGAGCTACAAGCTGGAAAGCACCCGTAGGTGTCATCACCCTCAAAACGTAGTATTCAAGGTACTTAGGCTGGCTATTTGTCCAGTGTATGAACTAGCTGTCTAGTCTTGTCCACTGTTTGGTGAATAGCCCATCATATCCAAACCTGCCTCACTCTTAGAGAACTCTCGCAGCTCAAAACATCCATTCACTACGACAGCCGGAAATTCCAAAAACAATGTCTCCCAAAAACCCTTGACTTTTTAAATCAAATGTGTATTGAAAGACAAGACGAACTCAACATTTGGGAAAGCTTAAACAGCATTGCTTCCTAGCTGAAATTAGGCAGATTTCCTTGCCCAAAACAGAAGCGAAACATTTGCGAGCAATTGCGAGATAAAATCACCCCAAAAATCACCCGCGAATGCTCCGCCACATCCGTGAAAGCAATCACGAAAGCAATTAAGACATTGCCTGAGCGATATAATCAAAATAAGGAGCTGCTTCCTTAGCATCATCCTGATTGAGCAAAGCCAAAGAAGCTTCCTTCAAACAGCGGATAGCTTCGACCATGCCCGGAACAGGAACGCCGAGAGAATTATACATTTCCCGAACGCCAATCAAACCGATGCTCTCGATCGGCTCCTTGTCACCCGCCAAGATACCGTAGGTAATCAGGCGCAAGTACCAGCCGTAGTCGCGCAGACACAAAGCCCGTTCGCGCTGGCCGTAAGCATTGCCCCCAGGAGAGATAAAATCAGGTCGTTTTTTCCAGAGTTTTTTACTAGCTTCTTCAACAATTTTCTTCTCACTGTCAGACAGCGCAGTAGCAATACGCACCCGCTGTTGTCCGGTTTTAAAGAAATCATTGATACTTTGGAGTTCGCCGGTACTGGGATAACGAAGTTCGTCGTCGGCTTGGAGAATTAATTGGCTAACTACGCTCATTGTTATTCAAATTTGAGGATAACATTAATAAACATTCCCATCAGTTGGCGACGGGATTCTTGGTTCGCAGACTTGCCTTGCTCCTAACATTTATCAATCCTAGAAGTAGAGGGTAAATCTCCCCAAGCGTTATGCTTGATGTTCAAGCCAGTTTCCTTGTGTTCCAAGGTACTGCGGGAAAAACTCAAAAACTGCGAGTGAGTGTTTTGATGTCGGCAGACAGTTTGACTGTTTAACGAGTTTTTGCTACATCGCCCCAACAGCCTATCGCACCGACGGGATCGAGGCAACTAGCGACAAGCTCGACTCCCCGGTTGAAGCTTGGCTTTAGCAGCAAGACGTTCAGCAGCAGGAAGACAGCCTGCAATTGAGCTTGAGTGCGATGGCTTACGCCCCGCTTCTTCGCTACGACTTATCTCAGGAAAGAGAGAGCGATATTGCATTACCATATTAAATCCTACCACGACTACTTGTGACCAAATCTAAATTCCCCACCCCAAACTCGACGAAATTGGCAAACCCTTGCCAGCAAGGTCAACTGATTGAGATAGAGATTACTGACTTGACAGACACCGGCGACGGAGTTGGTCGTTTTGGTGAGTTAGTGGTGTTTGTGCCCGATACCGTGACGGGCGATCGAGTCCTTGTCCGCCTCGTGCAAGTCAAATCCACCTATGCTACAGGCAAGCTGGACACACTTCTCGAAACATCCGAACACCGCATCCGAGCTAACTGCATTGTCGCCGACAAGTGCGGCGGCTGTCAGTGGCAGCACGTAGACTATCAATATCAGCTTGCAGCCAAGCAAAATCAAATCACTCAAGCCTTAGAACGGATTGGCGGATTTAGCAATCCGCAAGTCGATGAAATTTTAACGGGCAAAATCGAGGGATTTCCCCAATTTTTGGGATACCGCAACAAAGCGACTTATCCCGTGGCAATATCTGCAACAGGTCAAGTCCAAGCAGGTTACTATCAAAAAAGCACCCACAAATTAGTCAATCTCAATCAGTGTCCGGTGCAAGACCCGCGCCTCAATCCTTTGCTAAAAGAAGTTAAAGAAGACATCCACTGGCGGGATTGGCAAGTCTACGACGAAAAGAAACATACAGGAGAATTGCGTCACTTGTCCTTGCGAATCGGACGGCGCACCGGCGAGATGCTGCTAACTTTAATAGTTCGCACTGGAGACTTGCCGGGACTCGAAGAGCAAGCATCAGAGTGGCTGAAAAAATATCCTCAACTGGTAGGTGTTTGTTTGAATATAAACCCCGCTCAAACTAATGTGATTTTTGGTGCGGAAACTCGCTGCATTGCGGGTCGTTCTTATCTGCGAGAAAGATTTGCTGGGATGAATTTTCAGCTAAGAGCAGATACTTTTTTCCAGGTAAATACAGAGGCGGCTGAAGCGTTGTTAGAGGTGATGGTAGGTGAATTGAATTTGCAGGGAAACGAGGTTTTGGTTGACGCTTACTGCGGCATTGGTACTTTTACTTTACCCCTGGCAAAACAAGTAAAAATAGCCATAGGTTTAGAAGTGCAATCGGCGGCGATAGAACAAGCCACATTAAATGGTGAGCTAAATGACGTGAGAAATGTCGAGTTTCAGGTGGGAACTGTAGAGAGTTTGCTGCCTTCCTTGGGATTGACACCGGATATTGTGCTGCTAGATCCGCCGAGGAAAGGGTGCGATCGCGCGGTTTTGGAAGCTATCAAGGAAATCAAACCAAATCGGATTGTTTATGTTAGCTGCAAGCCTGCTACTTTGGCTCGCGACCTGAAGATTTTGTGCGAAAATGGGGATTATAAGTTAGCGCGAGTGCAGCCGGCGGATTTCTTTCCTCAGACTTCTCATGTTGAGTGCGCGGCTTTTTTGGTCAGGTGAATGAAAGGGCGATCGGGCTTATTTGATTAAGTGTGAGATAGCATTTATTGCAAGTTAATTCTTTTGATGAGGTTCCTGATGCTTTTTACCTGATTAACTCGACAGAGAATAAAGATTAGGTATTTGTGGTTTGGGTTAGCGGCGATCGCCTGCTTCATGAGATTTTGATCGGTTCACAGCTTTTACTCAAAAAGTGTTCCTTGAATAGCCACGGGTAACTGTACAACAGATGTTTTCTCTTTCTTGCGGTGTTCTTGTGTGATTAGGTCAACCCCTTGTAATGTTGGGGGTCGCCAAAGTATTGAATCATCTGGGTCGTGGTCGCGCATCCGTTTCAATGCGGTGTCGCGACTATTCGTGGCATAGCAATAGCTACATCCAAAAAGGCAGGTTTCATAAGCACCGATATCCACTGACTCAACACAACCACAATCCTGTCGAGTAGGAGCAGCCTTGAGACGACTTTCTCTATCAGGTCGCAGCATCCTAACTATATCAATATCAATGCAGTGGGCTTTTTCAAAACTTTCTCCTGCCAGATTATCATCGCAGCACGAATACAACTTAATTCCCCGTGCAGCGGCAATATCATGTAATTGCTGAAGCAGTTGGCGTTTCTCGTCTAGACAGGGGCGATCGAACTTTACGTTGTACTTTTGCGCCACTTTCCCTAAGTTGCGCTCTGTTTTGCCGTAGAAATCGACAAAAGAAAAGTAACAGCGCCGAGTGTAGCCTTCGAGGTGGCGACAGATGAAGTCAAACTGCTCTAGATGGAAAGAAGGTGGAGTCAAATCGCTAAGTACGATGGGGTCATATCGCCACTGGACTCGATCGGCAGAAAGACGCTGTGAAAGTTGCTTAAAAGTATCGATCGATACCGAAAGAGGCGGATTGCTGCTCTCTATTGCTTTTGGATAACCAATCATGGTGAAATGAAAATAGAAGCAGTAACCGCGATCGGTCAGAAAATCTAGGTGTGGCAGCAAAGGCTGGGGATTGCGAGTCCAAAACACAATAGCTAAGCAGTCTTCCGGTTGAAGTGAGACGCGGTATACTTGCCTGCTAAATGGGTTTACCCAATGGCAAAAACCTGCTCGAATGCGGTTGAGAAACCACTTCGAGTAGAAGGCTGGAATATCAGTTCGACGACTGGCACTGATAATTTTCATTGGACTTATGCGCTTGACACCTACAAGTATTATATCGCAAATTTGACAAAAAAATCAACAAATGCAGAACCATCGTTCTTTTCATCCTTATATTGCAGATGCCTATACCGCTGTACATCAATGGCTTGCAACTAAACCCGAAGTCAATGGATATCAAAATATAAGCTCTTACAAGCAGTGTGATGATAATAAAGAACCTTTCAAAAGCGCGGCAGCTCAATATAGCCTTTATTTCCCCACACACTATTTTAAAGTCATCCACACCTTGGAAAATATTATTACTCGCGAAAAGTTGCTGACTTGGCTTGACCAGAATCGGAATATTTGTCTTGTGGATGTTGGGTGTGGTGCTGGAGCGGCTTCGATTGCTTTTGTAGAAATAACTTTACGTTTAAAAAAACAAGAAAAAATCACCCATCCAGTCAATATTTATTGTTTAGGTATAGACGTTAATAAATGGACTTTGGCAATATATAACAAGTTAATTACCCAAGTACAACCTAAAGTTGTTTCATCACAAATTAATTTGGAATTCCATACATTGCCCAAAAGTATTGGAGAAGCTGTAATTCCTGCTATACGCTGTTTGTCAAAAAAGCGGGAGCAATGGCAGCAACCATTTTTGTGTCACGTTTTAATGATTCATTCTACAGTTGTAGATTTGCTTAGCAGTCAGCACAAACGTGAACAGCAAGAATATGAGGAATTAAAAGAATTAGGAGGCATAGATTCCGATTTAATGGTTGGTAATTATGCTAAGTACAGCGAAGAATACGCCCTCGCCTATAAACTGTTATTTGAAGAAGTTCCAATCGATCGTCTCTATGTAATTACGATTGGTACTGATGCAGACAGATTGCCTGTTCAAGAAATGTCAGATGCACTTGCTCAAGGATTTAAAAGCAGTCATCATAATGTAGACTCCAATTTACTTATTCAACAGATTTATAGAGTTTACTATGAAAACCCTATTGGCAGTTATTGGAAAGATATAAGAAAAAATAATAAATATTACTCAAATTTTCATGTGGATGTTAGCAATATCACCAGTGCCAAGTTGCACCAAGATAACGACTGGCATGAAGTTATAAGTACAGAAAATATAGAACGGGCTTGGGTGTGCACCCGCAAATATCTTTTTGAAGAATCACTTTTTGATGAAGTGGAGATCCGCCTATTTGAAATAAATCTCGAAGATAACATCTATCGACTACAAAAACAACTAATTGCTTACGTACAAGAAGAAGCACATAAAGAAGACTATATTCCCTATAATTTTGTAAAAAGTTCATCAAGTACCCGTCCTAAAGGTTTATCAAGAATGGAAGGGGAAATTATTTCAACAGCAATTATTCAAAAATTAGGAGGAAAAGCATCGCGATTACAAGGAAATAGCTATGCTTATCGTTTACCAGCAGAGCGAGAACGTGAAACTGAATATCTCTATGAAAATTGGTTTACTGCATATAGCCTTTTTCTTTCAGACCTGCGAATGAACGCACAAAACTACGAAAATGGTGTAGTAATCCGTGTTGACATTGAATCTTACTATACAAGAATTGTACAAGATAGTTTACTTGAGTTAACAAAGGATTTAACGGAAAGCGAGCGTATCCGTTGGTTACTTAAAATATTACTTTCAAAGGAATTGGATGAGCATCAAGTGGGTTACGGTATTACTCAGGGAAGTATTGGTTCTGCATTTTACGCTAACCTCTATTTAAAACAACTCGATCTAATATTTGGTACTCAACCTAGTGATAATGAGTGGAAAGTGATGTTTTCGAGATACATGGATGACATGATCCTATTTGTGCCAGATGCAGATGATGTCCTCGCTGTTTTAGACACACTTAATCAAGAATTAGAAAAACTAAATTTGAATCTTAATAAGGAGAAGACAGAAATATACGATCGAGTTTCAGATTTTGTGGAAAGCATTAAAGAAGATGATTTATTTAAGGAGTTTAGCCAAGAATTTGATCGAGTAATGAACGGCTTATGGATTGGCAACTCTCAGTACCGCAAGGAGTTCGCAGGAGCTTATAGAAATAATGACTATCTCTGGGGACACCTAATCGAGCAATATCAAGAGTGTCTGTGTTCTATCAATATTTACATCAAAGCCCCCGATGTGAGCAGAAGAATATATAAGTATTTATTTAACACTAAAAAACGTCGGAAAGATTTAAAAAGAGAAGTAGAATTAAATTTACCACCTCTGCCTTCGGAGGGTCGTCAAATGTCGAGTGGAGAGTGGGCGTATGATTTCCAACAGTTAAACTATGAGTGGATAGGAGAAAAAGATAGGTTAAAGACAAAATTAATCTCTCTATTTCGTGAAAGTTTGAAAGAGATAGAAGAAATACCAAAAGCACCTAACGATCCTAAAAATATCAGGAGGCAAAGAACATTAAAAACATACATTCGCTTTGCCGTTAATAAGTTGCTTATACTTGGCTTCACAGAGATAGTCAGAGATGTTGTTGAGATTTTATGTGAAAAGCCGTGGGTTTTGCGCGAACCCTTACAAATTTTGGAAAGTCTAGCAATACAAGGTTATCTAGGTCAGCTTATAGAGGTAATAGCATATTATCAAAACAGCAGTCATAAAATGAGCGAATATATACGCGCTGTCAGTCTTCGGGCTATACGTTTTTCACCCACAATTAATGAGGATGCTTGGGAAAAAGTGGTTGAATATTCCATAAATGGCACTTTAGTAGAGCGACTTATGGCAACAGAAACATGGTTGTGTCTGGCTTACAATAATCTGTGCGATCATCTTGTACAAGATAGCCACATAGAGAATGTGTCGATAGCTTTACACAGCGAACCGCTACCAAAAGCTAGATTAAAGAAAAACTATTTGTTGATATTAGGGCTGTATAAGCGGGATGCCATTAGTGACGAGTCTGTTGATAATAATGATTATATGCTCTGCGAAGCTTATAAAATGGCATTACAAGGAACTATAGAGGATTTATTTGAAAATTACGAACCCAAAATAATCAGAGATAAATATTATAGTGGTAAAGATCAGTCTAATGGAGATGGTGAGGCTAAGGTATCTCCATTTAGTTAAAAATTAGTGACATAGAAAATAAATATTATTTGCCCCCAGTAGCTATTCGAGCTCGCCCCTCTACTTCAATTTCTGGTCTTATATACATTTTATCTCTCACACTGAATCGCAATATTGAACTTTCTGTGAGTGAAAATATTGCTTCGCGGCGGGTGATGGCAAAAATGGGAATGCAGTACGAACAGAAAGTAGATTGCTGGGGTGCAAACTAGATCCAGTCCGGCCTGAATCGGGGGGAGTCCAGAAGTATAGAATAGAGGTTGCGGAATCGGCACACCGCCCGATCGATCGCCCCCAGCAATTTGTTACCCTAAAAATAGAATCTTCGCTCCCTCAACTGCATCCCATGAACAACGCTTCTCCCCTGATTCAAACCATAACTCCAGAACGCTGGGCCGGGTTTAGTATGGACTTTATAGGGGCGGGTTACACGGGTGTGTTGGTCAAAAACGGCCGCGCCGTGCGTACCCTAAAATCCGGGCGACATTTCAGCTTCGCCCTTCCCCTGCTGGAACAGTCTCAAATTGTCCTCGTAGACACCAAACTCCGCAATTTGGAGGTGCAGTCGCACGGAGATTTTTTGTCTAAGGATCGATTTTTAATTGATGCCACTCTGACCGTTATTTATCAAGTTATAGATCCGAAACGGGTAGCTTTGGAATTGTCCGATCCTATAGGTGCTTTAGCAAGTGCAGTTAAGGATTGTATGGGATTAGCGATCGGGCAAATACCCCTACAACAGCTTATCAGTCAAGGACGGCTGTTGCTGCGCCAAAATTTGCTCGATCGCGTCCAAGATTTTTATACTCTAGGTTTTAACTTAGAAGACGTGCGAATTGGCGATGTCAGCTTTCCCGAAACCAACGGAGTTATTCGCCAAGTTGAGGGAATGAGTGCCCGACAGGAAGCAGAAAATGCCGCCGCCCTGCAAATGAGAATTGCCGAAGCAGGCCGTCCGATTGTTCCTCAATCTCCCGTACAGCAGTTAAACTTAATTTCAGGTAATTCTCCTGCGAGTCTTCCAGCTTCAGACACAGCAGCGGAGTTCGATCGAGATTTACAACAACTAACACAACAACTTGCTCAAAACAGCCTTCCTGCTGGGAGAAATCCTCCCCAACTTGCACCGACGGTACTCGCAAGCAGCGATCGCAAAACAACCGCATATTTAATCTACAAACTTTCTGGAGAAGCGATCGCCCTAACGGCCAATCCCTTTACAATTGGACGCGAACCAACCAACACTTTAGTATTGCAAGATCCGCAAAGTTCGCGCTACCACGCTCAAATCCGCCGGGCCACTGACGAAATTGGCAAACAGCGATATCAGCTTGTCGATAGCGGCAGTTCCAACGGCACTTTTGTGGGTGGGCAGAGGCTGGCTGCTAACGAGCCTTTTTGGCTGCCAAATGGTTGCGAAATTGCGATCGGCGACCAAAAATGGATCTTTCAAAATTCGTGAGTGAGAGAGATGAAGATTTGTTTAAACAGCAGATTAATACAGATAAATCCCATCGGCGTTCATCAGTGTTTATCTGCTGACATCTGCGGTTAAAAAATCCAAATCTAAGTAACTTGCTTTAATCACGATATACAATTAATATAGCAATCCTAAGTGATTTTCTAGATATGTAAAATCTGAAAGTCTTGCTATACAACAAGTCTAGGAAGACAAGAGGGCGTTGTGTTGTGAGACTCAGATCGGATTGCTATAGATGCCGAATCTACCATCAACAATATGAATGTTTTTTTTAACCGCACATAAACGCAGATAAATACAGATTAATTCCATCGGCTTTCATCTGTCAGGTTTCTGTAGGGGCGCTGTCAAGAGTCCCCGCCCTTCCGACACAGCTTGACAACTTCTCCCTCTCCGATTCCCTATACTCCCAGGTAGAAGTCTCTTGCCAACCTTAGGGGGGATATCTCCACAAGCATTTCGAGCGACAATTTGTCAAGATTGAAAATATAAGTAGAGGACAACCCCATGAGCTTTTCTATACAATCTGTTTACAACTGGTACCGCGACACCCTCCGCAACCCCAAGTACCGCTGGTGGATTATTCTGGGAACGGTGGCATATCTGGTAAGCCCGATCGACATTGCCCCAGACTTTCTCCCCGTCGTCGGACAAATTGACGATGTGGCGATCGCAGTCTTGCTGATTTCCGAAGTTTCCCAAATGGCGATCGACTACTTTAAATCCCGCCAAACAGAGACAGCTTCAGCATCCGAAGCCACCGGTGCCAATTATTCTGAAGCCAAAGGCAGCACCGTTGACGTAGATGCAGTTTCTGTAAAATAATTGCCAAAAATAATCGATCGCTACAACCCCGACTTCTTCAAGAAACCGGGGTTTTTGTTTTTTAAATGGCAACTGCTCAGATCGTGCTCTAAAGCTGGTAATTTTAACTATGGTCAATCTGTGTTAACAACAAATTTTTATAGATGAAGTTTAGTGAAATAGTACAAAAACTTAATTTAGCCACCAGTAGCAGCCTCACAGCGTCGGTTGCTACCGATCCAGAAATTACTGGCCCTGCCCCAGTTGATGAAGCTCGATCGGGCACAATCAGTTACATAGAAGGTGCTAAATTTGCCTCTCATACAGCCTCGACAAATGCTTCGGCTTTAATTTTGCCCTTAGATGAAAGCCTCCAAGCTCAATGTGACGATCGCAACATCGCTTGGATTGCCGCAGCAGATCCGCGACTGCTGTTTGCTGAAACGATCGCCCTTTTCTATCAACCGTTTCGCCCAGCATCCGAAATTCATCCCTCAGCCGTCGTTCACCCCTCAGCAGAAATTGGTGAAAATGTCTATATCGGCCCCCACGCCGTTATTCAAGCAAAAGTCAAAATTGGCAGCAACGTTTGCATTCATCCAAATGTCGTAATTTACCCAGATGCGGAAATAGGCCCCGGCACTGTTTTACACGCTAACAGTGTCATTCACGAACGTACTCGCATCGGGGCAAATTGCGTGATTCACAGCGGTGCGGCGATAGGTTCCGAAGGTTTTGGGTTCGTGCCGACAGCCACAGGCTGGGTGAAAATGGAGCAGTCTGGCTGCACTGTATTGGAAGAGGGCGTTGAGGTTGGCTGCAACAGTACGATCGACAGGCCCGCTGTCGGAGAAACCCGCATCGGCCAGAATACAAAAATCGACAATTTAGTACACGTAGGTCACGGCTGTCAAGTAGGAAAAAATTGCGCGTTTGCCGCTCACGTTGGCATGGCTGGCGGGGTAAAAATTGGCAACAATGTAATTTTGGCAGGTCAAGTGGGAATTGCTAATCAAGCCAAAATCGGAGATGGGGCGATCGCCACTGCCAAAGCCGGAATTCACAGCGATGTTGCAGCAGGGGCGATCGTGACGGGCATTCCAGCAATTCCCCACAAACTATTTCTCAAAGCCACAGCAATCTACAACCGCTTGCCCGAAATGTACCAATCTTTGAGGCAAATTCAGCGCAAGCTCGATCGGTAGTCAATTGGCAGTTGGCAGTAGTCAGTAGTCATTAGTTAACAGTTAAGAGTCAACAGCCAAGAGTATTATAGTTGCAACCCATTAAATGTGGAATAGTATAAACAACCTGCGACTGCTGTCGCCGTCAATACCAGTCCTTGTCAAAATAATCTTGTTTTTCTCAACTTGGATTGTTGTGTGGCTTCCCGCAGCGATTGTGCTGGCGATCGCCCTCAAATGGCATCCGCCCCAACCCCTGGGAAACAAAAAACTACCTTTACTAGCTTCCCTATACGTGATTGTCCCCTTCATTTTATGGGCGACAAGTTGGATAGAAAACACATCTTTTACTAACTGGGGTTGGGAATTGCAACCCGCAGTTTTGATGTCATTACTGCGGGGATTAGGATTAGGAATAATCAGCTTAGTAATTTTATTCGGTCTGCAATTAACAGCAGGGTGGATCGAGCTAAAAAAAAGCGAAACTTCCACCACCGAAACAGTCGAAAAACAAATTAATTTTTGGACTTTAATTTTTAACCCTGCTAGTCTGCTGACTCTGTTATTAGCAGTGTGGATTAGCGCCACAGAAGAGTTAATCTTTCGCGGCTGCTTGCAAACAATCCTCCAGCAAGATTACTCAGTGCTAATCGCAGCAGCGATCGCCAGTTTCATTTTTGCGATCGCCCATCTAATTTGGGCCGCCAAAGAAACTCTACCGCAACTGCCCGGATTGTGGCTGATGGGGATGGTTTTAACATTAGCCCGCATCGCCGACAATGGCAGTTTAGGATTGGCGATCGGCATTCACGCAGCTTGGATTTGGGGTATAACTACCGTAGATACGGAAGGCGCAATTAAACCTACTTCTAGGGTACCAGAATGGATTACAGGAATTGCCGCCAAGCCTCTAGCAGGTGCAGCCGGAATTCTGTTATTGCTAGCAACAGCAGCCGTACTGTTCTTAATTAAAAATTAAAACCTAATACCCCAAACCCCTTTAAAATTACCTCTACTCTTCCTCTCTTCCTCTGCGCCCTCTGCCGTAAAAAAAGATTAGATTCAATCAAGCGAGAACTAAAACCACAAAAAACACAGATAACACAGGCATTAATCTACGTTAATCGTCGGTTAAAATTCAGACATTAATTCAAATGTCGATCGATCGTCACAATCGAAACCGGATTCAGCGCGTCAAAACGAGTTGAATTTCCCCCAGCCAGAGAACGCGACAATTGCACTTGCACGATTCGGTAACTCCAGTGCGGTTCTCGGCGCACCCGATCGCCAATCCAGCTCAAAACAGTAGCAATATCCTCAAAAGCATCCAAAGTCAGGACGATCGACCCTCCAGGAAGCAGCCGCAGCGCGCAAACGCCCAAAATTTTAGTCAACCCTCCGCCACTACCGCCAATAAAAATCCGGTGCGGAGGACGCAAGCGGTGCAAAATTTCCGGGGCGGTTCCATAAATCGAAAACACATTTTGGAGGCCAAAACGGCCGTAGTTGAACTCGATCGCAGAAGTACCAGAAACCGTTTGTTCGATCGCATAAACCTCAGACTGCGGGAATAAACGAGCAATTTCGATCGATACAGAACCGTTACCAGCACCCACATCCCAGACAACTTGTCCCGGTTGCAAAGCCAATTGTGCCAAAACCAACACCCGCACTTCCCGTTCCACCGTCAAACCCGGCTTGTCGCCACAACCGATAAAAGCTGCATCCGGTATTCCCAACAAAGGCAACTTTTCCAAATCCAAAGGTTCCGTCCCCGCCGGGGACTCCCGCAGCATCACAACCACGCTCAGCGGTGCAAAAGACTCTCCCAGCAATGCTGACAGAGAACGCAGGCCCACCCGCTCGTCAGCCGAACCCAAATTTTCGCAAACCCAAAACTCGTAGCGTGTAGGCAAATCTAGAGCTTTTACCCAATTTGCCAGGGCAGCGGGAGTATGAGTTTCGTCGGCGAGCACTGCAATTTTCTCGACACCGAGCTTGAGTTTGGCCGTCAGTTCCTCAAAATAACGTCCTTGAGAACCCACAAAATGAGCGTCTTGCCAAGGGATTTGCAAGCGATTAAAAGCCAACTGCACAGAACTGACGTGGGGGTGAAAAGTCAATTTTTCTGCCGGCAATTGGGCAATTAATAACTTTCCCCAGCCGTAGAACAGCGGGTCGCCGGCCACTAAAATTACAATGAGTTGAGACGAGGGGGTAGAAGGGGGCGAAAAAATCCCTGGAGCTGGCTCTAAATTCGCATCAGTCGCCAACCAGCGCTTAATTTCTAGAATTGCCGCCGTCAAATCTTCCAACACCCAGATCTCGCAGGAATGGTGCGGGAAATAGCTCAAATGACGATCGCTCCCTATTAGCAGAGCGGCCATTTCTACAACCTGCCGCGCCGATTCGCTCAGCCCAGCAGCTCCATCTAAACCTATACCAACAACGTGTACTGTCACTTTTTAAGCAAAAAGTAAAAAACCAGAATTACTGATTTTTCCTGGTTTCTCATAAATTTTTTCCTTGACTTTACTGTCAAACAAAAATAATTAAAGCATTTAATAGGCAATATCCTGACTATTGTCACAGGGGAGAGGGGGCGAGAGAGTGGGAGATGGGAAAAAATCTTCCTTTTTCCCTCTTTCCTCTTCCCTCTTCCTTCGTTAAAACTCAAAAACAGGCCAGTCCGGTTGCCGGACGTAGGTGGCCATGTCTTCAAACTTCCGCAGTTCCACTCGGTGTACGGACTGTTCTTGCGGCGTGTCCAGCCATTGCTCGTTTAACTCAGACAGCAAAGTGCACAAGCGAGCGCGGTCTAGGTTCGGCCCGGTGTCCCCAAAATAAGCCAGAGTAATGTGTGCCGTAAAATGATATTGCTGTTCGATTCCTAAAGCAATTAAATCGGGATTTTGATAGATCGATCGGCGCAACTCAAGAATTTGCTTGTAAGAGTTTTCGTCCGTCGGTGCCAAACAAACACCCACAGCTCTAGTCATCACCATCAACCCCAGCACTATCCAGCGAATGGGAGGGCCGCCCGCCAAGGGTTTGCAGGCGGCAAAACGATCGGCCATGCGCGAGCGCAGTTGCTCCTCAAATTCTGGATTTTGATCGGAGGCATCTCGAAAAGCGCTGCTCCAAATCAAATCGGCTACGGTTAAATGGAAGCTATCAGGAGGCAGTGCCACGAGCGCACCCTCCGCTATTTCCTGCAATAGCCGTTGTTGGATCGAGTGCAAATTACTATAAAGTGCAGCATTTTCTGCATCTTCCCCAGCAGGTGGCGTAATCACCGAATAACCCGGAAAAGGTACAGGATATCTGTGACCGGCTTCGTCGGGCTTAAATTTTGGAGATTCCTGAATGTGTTCCACCTGGGACTTGTAGGAGTCCAGCAGCGTCATTCGCGCCACCCGATTTACGTAAGCTTGATAAGTATCATCCAATCTTGATTTCCTCGCGGTGACAAACTCCCACACCAAATTTTATATTATGGCGCGGGCTTCCAACAGCCCAATTCAGGATATGTTGGACAAGCCTCGCCTGCAACTGTGATTTTTTGGGCTAGTGAGCGTTTTTCATGCAAATTTACCTGTTTTGGGGGGAAGACGACTTTGCGATGGCGCAGGCTGTGACAAGTTTGCGCCAAACAGTCCTCGACCCCAACTGGGCTAGTTTTAACTATGACAAGATTATTGCCGATCGAGCGGACGCTGTGGTCGAAGGGCTCGATCGAGCCTTGACGCCCCCCTTCGGTACCGGCAGCCGTTTTGTCTGGCTGGCAAATACGACTGTAACTCAGCAGTGCTCTCCAGAACTGTTAGCGCAATTTGAACGGACGCTGCCGGTGATTCCCCCTACCACCGTGTTGCTGCTGACATCCGTCAAAAAACCCGACAGCCGGCTCAAGTCTACCAAGTTACTTGTCCAGTCCGCCCAAGTGCGGGAATTTTCACCGATTCCGCCTTGGAATGACAAAGAATTAGCCCAGCGGGTGCGCCAAGTCGCCGGCGAAATGAACGTCAAATTGACCGCCACAGCGATCGAACTTTTGGCGCAATCCATTGGCAGCGATACTCGACAGCTATACAGCGAACTGGAAAAATTGCTGCTGTTTGCGGGCAACCGCAGCCAACCTCTGAACCCGGAGGAAGTTGCCGCACTGGTGCACTGTCACGCCCAGAATACTTTCCAGCTAGCCGATGCGATTCGCGAGGGCAATACCTCCGCCGCTTTGGATTTATTGGCCGGCTTAACTGGCCGCAGCGAGCCTGGTTTGAGGATTGTGGCTGGCTTGACTGGTAAGTTTCGGATTTGGCTGTGGGTAAAGGCGATGATCCAAGCTGGCGATCGCGATGATAAAATTGCTCAAGCTCTAGACTTAGGGAATCCGAAACGAGTATACTATTTTCGCCAAGAAGTCAAGAACGCCAGCTTAGAAAAACTGCAAAAAAGTTTGCCTTTGCTGCTAGACTTAGAAGCTTCTTTAAAACGGGGCCGGGAAGAAATCTCAACCCTGCAAACCAAAGTTATAGAACTTTCTAGCTTGTTTCGCTGATGCGCGACAGGGCACAGGATCGGCCCCTTACTGTAAATTTTTACAACAAATTTCGATAGCGGCTATGTGCTTGATACCGGCTCGCGGGCCCAAAGGTCAATAGATACTAGAAATACTCTCAGAATGCCAAAGTAGAAGTTAATGTGGTAAATAAATATTGTCCGCCGAATGCCGATCGGTTAATATTATTTGCCGGCTCTCCACCCCCCCCAAAAAAAGAGCGCTACCCATGACACAACAGAACCCGCGGGAACTGCTCAAGCAAGGCGATCCAAAAGCGATCGCATCTAGCATCAACCGTACACTCAAACCCAAAGGCATCAACGCCGATGTGACGCGGGACAACGGCTGCCTCCACATAATTCTGGAGGCAGACAAAGTACCGGATCAAATGGTATTGGTCGATTTCATCCGCACCGGCATGACGAAGCTGGGACTCGAATCAATTCACACTGTCAAGGTTTACGGGCGTCGAACAGGTGACGGATCGCCTGCGTGGGAAGATGAAATCGATCTGATGCCTGCGGAGCCAATGCCTTACCCCTTGGATAGTAGAATGCCTGACGACTCTGTAGGTTTAGATGATGTCGAGCCCGAAGGCGAAGACTATTATCAAGAAGGAGAATTCGATCGAGATGACGACGAGGAAGACGAAGACGTAGACGAAGATCAAGCCCCGCCTCCGAAAAAACAATTCCCCAAATGGGTAATACCTGTGGGTATCTTAGTACCTCTGGCGGCGATCGCAGGGCTTTTCTTTACTAAAACTTTCCCCTTCGGCGACTCGAACCCAGAACCGAACCCCCCCGAAGCTGCTTCCCCTTCCCCGAAACCCGCATCTCCCGCTTCTAAAGCCACCGCACCCTCTCCAGCTGCATCTGGGCGCGCCCCACAGGCAGCCACTCAGACCCCCGCAACCGCTCCCAATGCTGCTGCGCCCGCAAGCCCAGCTCCGACATCTCCACCACCCAAAGCTGCACCAGCATCTCCGGCACCCAAGGCAGCCTCTCCGGCGCCAACAGCCGCCGCGCCTAAGCCTGACTCTTGGAGGCAAGCCGTTAACACAGCTCAGAAGGCAGCAATTTCGGCCCAGACGGCTCAGTCTCAAAATGAGTGGATCGCAGTAGCAAGCGAGTGGCAGCAAGCGGTTAAGCTCATGAGAGCCGTGCCCTCAACCAGCCCGAACTATCAAAAGGCTCAGCAAAAAGCAGCAGAGTATCAGGCTAATCTGATTGTTGCCAACCGCAGGGCGGCAGCAGCGCCTTAAGAGTTTTGAGTTTTGAGTTTTGAGTTGAATACTGGATGTGCTAAAAGTCAAAAGTCAAAAGCCAAAAGTAAAAAATCTTTTTTTTACTCAAAGCTTTCTTACCTTTTGACTTTTTTCAATTTTAGTGACATACTCCTACACCAACTGAGTACAGTATGGTTTAGGGTTCTAAGGAAGTCCTCAAGAGTGCATAGGATATTAGTTGTTAAATCAATTCTTTCTCGGTAGTTTACTTTGATACAATCATCCTTAAACTGTAAGATCGTTGCAGCATATTTTGGGGGAACTGGTATAACTCAAAAAACACAGCAACAACCCGGTTTATCAAAGAAACCGGGTTACTAAAAACAGAGCTTGGTTTAAATCTGTTCTTCCCCTTGATTAAAACGCTGAATCCCTTGATTTTCTTCGACGCGAGCAACAGAATCTTTGGGAATATTGAGGATGCCTGTGAATGGCTCTTGACTTGCTTTCAAAGCTTGTTCCTTGTTTTTGCGATCGGCAATTTCGCGCTGCAACTTGTCAATTGTCCGTTGAAAACGAGCGGCTTGTCTGAGCATTTCTTGTTCCGAAAAATCCAGCAATTGAATCAAATTAGCAACTTGATATTCCAGTAATTGGTTTTCGGTAACATTGTTATTTGTAACAACGTCATTAGCATTCTTTGAATATTCAAAAATATTTTTTTCGTCAAAAACAGACAATGCTGTTTTGACACTAAGCGCCAAATTTTTAAACATTTCAGCCGTGCTTTGGGGAATTTTAACTTTCAGGAACATCACTACCGCAAACAAACTTCCTGACGGCAGAAGTCCCCCAAATCCCAAGACAGACTTGACTTGGTAGGGGACAATTAAAGAATTTTGCTCAGGAATAAAGGGGCTGTCTTTTGCCTCTGATACGTGAAAAATATTTAATACTGCGGGCTCTAATTGCAGGAACCTTTCTCGCTCAATTCCGACGAATGTAGGAATGTCTAAACCAAACTGCCGGATTATTTCCGAAATCGCCGGCATTTGAGCCACTAATTTTGGGCTAACTAATGGAATAGCTGTATTTTCTGCTGCTGTGTGCCGAGAATTCCACTGCGGTTCTGTGCCTGCGGCTGCTAGCAGAGTCCAACATTTCATGTCAGCAGCGGGGGAATTGCCGTTCATTAAGCGGCGCGCGGATTGTTGCAATGAGTCTTCTAATTCCCCGTAGGGATGAGTTTTGAACAAACGCACTAAGGCACAGGTATTTTCTCCAGTTTGCGAATCGCAAAAATGTTGGTAAATATAGTTAACAATCTTCTGGCTGCTGGCTTCCATACTAGCAGTATTTCTACCTAACTGGCGCAGGACTAAGCTGCATTTGGCCATGTCTTGGGCGGTAAATAGGGTAATATCGTACATTAAAAAACGCTCTCCCAGACCTCAAACACTCTTTTTCATTTATCGTTAAGTCCGCTACTGCATCCGGAATCCTACTGAGAGTTTTGAGCAAAGTGTTAGTGAAAATATGGAGAAAATTTGTCCGCAAAATGCAGCGGTTTTGTGGAAAGATACAGAAATTAAGATTAAGGCAAAAAAAATATCTTCCTTAGGGTGGGTGACAAGAACGGAAAAGCCGATCTATAGTTTTTAAAATGATTTTTTACCATAACTCGCCCATAGGAATTAAAGAAACGGGGTTTTTCACCGGATATGCCTCGCGTTTTACTGGGCATTTTCGTAGATAAAAGTCGGTTTCTGGGTAAGCCACATTCACAGAAATCCTAGAAACTCAAGCTGCAATTTTTGTGGCGGGCGATCGCACGCCGATCGATCAAAAATTGGTACAATTTCCTCAGTCTTGGACGCAGAAACCGGGTTTGGTTACAGAGAAAAAACCCGGTTTCTTGGTTATTGGTAAATAGATGCTTTGTTCAAAACTTTTAACCATTCCAAACAACTCTATTGAGCTGGTTGAGTTTTTGCTTCCAAAGCATCTTTAGCAGACAATCCCTGATCTTGAACCCCAAAATACCACAAACTAGCAGCAGCTTCGGCGCGAGTCACGGATTTCTTCGGCTGAAACAGAGTAGTAAAACCAAAAACGCGACGAATATTCGCCAAATCTCCATTGTTAAAATCAGCTAAAACTGCCCGAGATGCCTGGGAATCAATTTTAGAAGCATCTTGAAAACCCCACTTTTCTTTCACTCCGTCAATGTTAGCTGTGGGCAAAACTTGACGAGTATCTAAAGGCACTTTCCAGAGAATCATTGTTTCGCGAGTTAAAGGTGCATCCGGGCGAAATTTTACATCTTTAGTTTCTCCAGAAAGCGAACTTGGAATTACACCGGCTTCTGCTAAACCTTGAATTGCTGAAAAATCGGGGTCAGTTTTGGGTACGTCAGAAAATGCTGGTTCGCTAGAGTCTACTGCTAATCTAATTTGTTTGGCTTGACGGGTAGCATAAATCTGATTGTTAGCTGCTACTAACCAGCGGGCGTAGTCGCGGCGAGTGACAATTTTGTTGGGTTTGGGCAAAGTGCTGGCAGTTTCTAAATTAGCACTTTCTGTCGATCGCACTTTCAGCACTTCTAACTGAGTTAAATCTGCCACATACTGCCGCAACTGTTGAGGAATTTGGTCGTCTTGTTGGCTAACTTTTGCTGATTTTGGCGAAGGGGATGGCGTTGGAGTAGTTCCCTCTGAATTAGATGGAGTTGGTGAAGGTGTTGGAGATGCACTAGACTCGGAATTATTAGGTTGAGGACTGGCAGCAATTTCTGATCCCTCTTTGCTGTAGTCGATCGCAAATTCTGTAGAACCCCCTACTTTCTCAGTAGGAAAAAGCGACACAGTTACCCGCACATTATCTCGGGTTGCTACCAAAGAACCTTGTCCCTCGGCGGTGGGGCGGCTGACTATTTCCCAGTTGCGGCGCTCAAACTCAGTAGAGTAAAAGTTCTGAACCGAATTAACCGGATCGGTGCTTTCCCAGCGCAGTCGCACATTTTTTTCCGACGGATCGGTTTGCCCACCAACTTCGATTAACTCAGCATTAGGATAGAGTGGAATCTCTGTAGGGAAATCGGGAGGAAGTTTGGCGGTAGAGTTTGTCTCAACTGCTGTCGCTGGTGGCGGGGAAGAGAAAACCACTGGATTTTGTTTTAAGTTGGGATCGGCGGCTAAAGATTCTTCGAGTGCCTTGCTGTTGGGGCTGTTTGCACAAGCTGTGACAGCAGCCAGCAGACACACAGCCAGCCAAGTATTTACAGCAGCGAGTATATTGGTTTTATTGGTTTTACTGGTTTTAGCTGGCGATCGCCCTTGAGACTTGCCTCGCCGTTGAGTAAATATAATATTCAGCATAAATCCCCCCTTTGCGGATATATTTCTAGGCTAGCGCAGATCGGGCAAATATAATTTTTACCGAAATGAAATTGGTATATTTACTTCTAGTTACTGCTACATTACTTTTCTCCCCTGTCAAGTTTGCCCGTCCCGCAAAAGCTCAACTAGCCCCGCTGCGAGCAGAACTTCAGACGCCAGAGTGGCAGCCATTTTGCTCGGCGATGGGTCAGTTTGCGATCGATATGCCGGGAAATCCCAAAATTAATTCCGAAACTTTTTCAACTCAAGTTACCGCTCATACATACCGATCGATCTTAAAAAACAAAGAAACTTATTTACTTCAATACTTTGACCTAGATTTCCGGCAAAGCAACAATAATATTAAAATTACTTTAAATAATGCCGTTGATTTCTTTGTCGTGGGGGCGAATGCTAAATTGTTGCAAGTGCGAGATATTTCTCTAGGAGGCTATCCGGGAAAAGAGTTTGAGTTTCAGCCGCTTTCCCCCACTGAACCTGTAGGTGTAGGTCAAGTTTTTTTGGTGGAAACGCGCGTTTACGGGCTGGTAGCCACTACCCCCGAACCAGAAAATGCTCAAAAATTTCTCGACTCTTTTCGTTTGTTTTGAAGCAGGAAGTTCGGCAACAAGCAGTGTACGGGATTTTACGGATTCAACGGATGGATATTGAAGGATGAAGTCAGAGGTTTGAGGTTCTAGGGAAAAATTAGTTGGCAGTGGCGATCGAATTTATTAATAAAGCTTACCCTTTTAAACTTGGTGTATAGGAACCCTTTTAAACTTGGTGTATAGGAAAATATTGGCTTTGGCAACGAAAAATGGAGCCATCTACCGGGTTTCTGAGGAATAATGCGGTCAAAAGTAATTAAGTTAAATTTGACATAATACCTTACTTAGTTTTTTGTACTCTATCTAACGACATAGATAAATTTTACACCCGTGGAGCGATGTACATACTTCCTCAAGTTTATATATTTAATATAATGATTTTAAAATCGCAGCAAGCACAAACAAAGATGCTGTCTTGCTCGAACTGGCTCCCATCAGGCTCAACGAAGTCAGGGAAGTCAGGCTCATCGAAAGCTTACCCGGAGGGTATTAACATAATTATGAACAAACTAACACCAATTCTCCTCAGCGGCATCCTATTATTTGGAGCTGCTGCTTGCAGCGAGGGGGCTAAAACTAGCGCTGATGCTCCTAATTCTCCCACAGAAAATACCACCAGCCCGCCCCCAGCCGAGACAGTTCAAAAAACTCAGTCCGACGCCACTAGCGATATTCGCAAAAACCAAGCAAATTCTGATATCAGGGCCAGAGAACAGCGCAACAACGTGACTGGCGGCGATGCCACAAGAGCCGATGGCGACCTCCAAAGTGAAGTTCGCTCAAAGTTAGAAGTAAACATCACGAAAGGTACACTAACTGTTGATGCAAAAGACGGGGTTGTCACTGTAGGTGGCACAGTTCCCAATCAAACAGATTTAGCTAAAATTGAGCCGCTAGCTAAAGAGATTAAGGGTGTCAAAACGGTGAACGTTACGGCTGTTGTCGCCCCCGCTGCACCCGCATCGCCTAGCAGCAGCCAATAAGTTAGAAGGAAAAAAAAACAGGGAAAGAAGGCAGAAAGAGGATGAAGAGGGAACAGGGAATAGAGAACAGGGAAAGTTGGTGCATTTTAAGATTGCTGCCGCAGCGGAGCGCAGCGCTTACGTGATTCTCTAGGGGTAGCGGGCTTTTAATTAAAAAAGTTGAAATTTAAAAAGTTACGCACTCAAAGCTCGCGCACTGCCTGCAATTTTCTATTCCCAATTTCAGCTTTCCAATTCCTGAGAATTAGTTAGAAACCAGCCAGAAGATAGAGAGCAAGGTTATTCCCAGCGACCGATGAAAAATGTTGGGAAAGCAGGACTAAATGTGATTGATGACAGCAAGCAGAGCATAAATTCTGTAGTTGTGAAAAAGTAGTATATTTTGCAGGAGAAAGAAAATGGCTTTAGGTCAACACAAGCGAGCTGTAGGATCATTTTCTAATTACCGAGATACGGAACTAGCCCTGACGGAACTGCAAAGTAGCGGGTTTCCGATGAATAAAGTTTCGGTAGTTGGAAACAATCTTGATGGTAACGAAATTGCGGGCGCTAGCGCTGGTAAGGGTACTGACGACAAAGTGGGCGGCGGCGCAAAAGCAGGCGCGACAGCGGGAGTCGTGACGGGCGGTTTGATTGGGTTACTCGGAAGCATTGGAGCGCTAGCGATTCCGGGAGTTGGCCCGGTGATGGCTGGGGGCGCGCTCGCAACTCTGCTGGCTGATACTGTAGTCGGAGGCGCGATTGGGGCTGCTGCGGGCGGTTTGGTCGGCGGTTTGGTCGGTTTGGGAGTTCCCGAATCAAAAGCTAAAGCTTATAACGATCGCGTCTCGCGCGGAGAATATTTGGTATTCGTAGAAGGCACAGATTCGGATATTGCCACAGCCGAAGGAATTCTGAGCGTGCGGGGCATTCAGGATTGGGGCATTTACGATGTGCCGGCAGACACCGGTCACAGAGCTTCGGCCCGCCACAGGCGCGCGGTGGGCGTATTTTCAACCCGTCGCGAGACAGAACAAGCGCTGGGAGAACTTAGAGCTGCGGGTTTTGACATGGACCGGGTTTCGGTCATCGCTAAGGATTCTGACTCTAAAGGGGACATCGCAGGCATTGACGTGCAGGAAAGCGCGGACAACAAGGCGGATGAAGGGGCGACTAAGGGCGCACTCACAGGCGGCACTTTGGGCGGTTTGACAGGCTTGTTGGTAGGTCTGGGCCTAGTGGCAATTCCGGGAATCGGGCCGATTATGCTCGCAGGAGCCTCAGCTACGGCGATCGCCACTACACTCGCCGGTACGGCTTTGGGTGCGGCTGCAGGCAGCTTGATCGGAGCTTTAGTCGGTTTGGGAATTCCCGAAGAGGAAGCTAAAGTATACAACGATCGGGTAGCCAGGGGAGATTACTTGGTACTGCTTGACGGCAGCGAAGCAGAAGTCGCTAAAGCTGAAACCATTCTGAGCCGCGGAGGCATTCAGCAGTGGAACACCTACGACTATCCCAGCGTCGATAGTGCTCGGGCTGATTACGGCGCTGTTGGTACTCCGGGGGTTGATACTACGCCTAATATTTACGATCCCAATCAGGGCGTTAACCGCCACCCTCTGATTTAATACTTCAGACTTTGTTTGGGTATTGTTTCTACGAACTGCACGTTAATCGCACTCGCCCACTCGGATTGTCGAAAGTGATGCAACCAACACGGGCGAGCTAGGGGTTTTGCACTTCGTCGGTAAAATTCTCTCAAAAGTCGGCTTTTTCTCTGAAAGTCGGCTTTTGTTTTGGGAAAAAAAAAGCGACCTGTCACAATTTGAATTTTGATTAATGAGCCAGGCCGCAAGCTGGGCTTTGTGCGGGCGGAGCGATCGGCTCCCTTAACTTTTACACCTTAAATTCGCAGTGTTTTTTTAGTCTGTAACACTCACTACTGCTCGATTGCAAACCCCGCAGTATTATCAAATTTGATGACATAAATTACAGCAGATATTGCCCGGTTAGTCCAAGAGCGACTATCTTTAATTATGGGGCGGCTAATTTCCGCAACTTATACAGGTCAAGTAGCCAGTCCCGCGCGCCCAGAAAAGCCTGCGGTGGTCGGCAACTATTAGAATAATAATATTGTCGTCGCCTTCCCGCGAGACTTAGGCTGGTCATTGGTTGGCTGTAGCAACCCAATTGCCGTTGGCAAGACCTGCTACAGGAATACAGTTTTTCTGGGAATGCCTCAGCGAAGCATTTGAGAAGCCCAGGAACAGCTTCTATGTCCGGGAGCGCGTCTGGTGTCGGGTGTTCTGTTAATTAGAACCGCAAGCGCTCATGGATCGAGTAAACATTAACAGCAAGCACAGCAGCACGGGATCGCAATGGCTCGCGGCGCATTTTTTCTCGAAATCTCAGGCTCAGCGCAGCGTGTTGCTTCCTTC
The DNA here is from genome assembly GCF_036700785.1 of Microcoleus sp. S28C3. Classification (NCBI taxonomy): domain Bacteria; kingdom Bacillati; phylum Cyanobacteriota; class Cyanophyceae; order Oscillatoriales; family Microcoleaceae; genus Microcoleus; species Microcoleus sp. S28C3. Next base: position 24,117 of record NZ_JAUBPO010000035.1, read on the forward strand.
GCCCATGAGCCGCTCAGCACTCCGAGGGAAACAGCCTTCCTGTTGGTTTTCACTGGCATCGAGCACAGTGGGGGGAGGTGAAACTGGCTGAGCTGACCGGGCTCTGCTTTGATGGGCGATCGAAGATAGAAGGCACTTATGTATAAGGCTTTCGGGGTTGAAGCTCCGATATCTTGTTTCTTGATTGCACTAATAAATTCGATCGCCTCTAGCAGCAATTTTTTGGGTCAGAATGCGGCGCGGATGCCGCCAGCAATACCCCAAATATTCGATCGACTTTGACAAGCTCGATCGACAATTTCTCGGTATTTTGGTAAATGGTTAGCAGTTAATAGTTAGTGATTAGCAGTTAGTATAAATACAACTAACAATTAACAACTAACACCAACTGCAAACTAATTACTACCGGAATAAAACTTACAGGACTTACACGCGGCGATCGACTCGGTTTCTTCATCGCTTCCGCGCTGGCAAACCTCAGATTTTACCAGAACCCGGTTTCTTTTCGTAAGTTATAACTAGGTTAGCAAGGTGATGCTAGGAATCAAGCAGTTGTGACAATTGTTACGCTCGGCAGTATTGGTTTAAAAAACTGACTGGCAAACACGATAGTACAAATTTTCAGACAACATAGAACATCGAGAAATTAAGGAAACTCACTCAACTTTTTTTATGAATTTCACTGAGATTTTAAGTGCCGATGAACTTTTAACTAGACATAGAAACGGGGAACGAGATTTTCGAGGGGCTAACCTCATTCAAGCTCATTTGAGTGAAGCTAATCTCAGTCGAACAAATTTGAGCAGCGTTAATTTGAAAGGTGCCAACTTAATTAGAAGCAAACTGATTGGAGCTAATTTAAACGGCGCCGACTTGAGCGGGGCTAATTTGTCTAAGGCGAAATTAATAGAAGCTAACCTCGGGAGTTCTAGTTTAACTGGAACTGTGGCGATCGGAGCCGATTTTAGCGGAGCAAATCTCAGCGGAGCAATATTGTCTCAGGCTGACTTGAGCAAAGCTGTGATGACGGGAGCGAGTTTAGTAGGAGCTTGTTTGCTAAGCGGCTCGAAACTAACTGAGGCTAATTTGAGCGGGGCGACGCTGAGCCGAGCAATTATGAGCGGGGTTGATTTAAGCAGAGCAAATCTGACTAGAGCGATTCTCAGCGAGGTAGATTTGAACGGGGCGAACATGAGCGGAGCAACTCTAATTCGGGCTTATCTCAATCGCGGAAATCTCAGCGGTGTCAATTTGGTTGGAGCTTCTTTGAGCGAAGCAAGTCTGCGGGAGGCTTCTATTTGCGCTGCTAATTTGAGCGGTGCTGACTTGAGCGGTGCTGACTTGCAATCCGCTAATTTAAATGGCTCAAATTTGAGCGGTGCCCACTTGCAGGGAGCTAATTTGAGTAAAGCTAATTTAAATGGTTTGATTCTGCACAATGCTGATTTGAGAGCTGCGAATTTGAACAAAGCTTCTTTGCGGGGAGCTAATTTGAGCGGTGCGAATTTGTCAGGTGCTAGCTTGCTGGAAGCGGATTTGCGGGGGGCGAATTTGAGTCACGCCAATTTGTCGGGAGCGGGTTTGCTGCTGAGTTCTCTGACAGGGGCGAATTTGACAGGAACTAATTTGTCGGAGGCTAATTTGATTGGGGCGAGCTTGAATGTTGATAATTTGAATGAAGCAGCTTTGGGCGGGGCGATTTTGCCGAATGGAGGTACTCACAGCCGGGATTGACGAGTTAATTCACGAAAAATAGTTTTGAGTTTTAAGTTAAAGAATGTTTAATTCAAAACTCAAAACTTTTAACAATAAAGAATTCAGGATTCAAGAGTCATAATTCAGTTGTGGGGGACGGGTTGTAATAGATTGTCGCCGATCGACAATCTATTACAATTCGCAGTCAGCGATTCAGTTTCCTTAGCAATGTCACGATTGCTTCGACTAACTCATTCGGTTCGACAGGTTTTGCAACATGACGTTGAAACCCAGCAGCAAGAGCTTGTTGCTGATTAAAGTCTCCAGCATAGGCAGTCAGGGCGATCGCCGGAATTTGCCCGCCCTCCTCTGGTGGTAGAGTTCTCACTTGCCGCACTAGCATATAGCCATCCATATCTGGCATTCCGATGTCGCACAGGAGGATATCGAAGGGTGTGGTTGAGAGCAGTTGCAACGCCTCGCTCGCAGACCCAAGGGCAGCCACTTTGGCTCCCGCTTGTTCCGCTACAAACGCCACAAACTCCAGTGAATCGCGTTCATCATCCACCACCAACACGTGCAGATTTGCCAGGTCAAGATCGTCCGATCGAGCTTCAGCCCGGCCGACAATTTCTTCCACCGGATTCGCGGTATGCAAGAGGGGAAGTTCAACGGTGAAGGTGGCTCCCTGTCCTTCACCCCTACTCTCAACCCAAATTTTGCCGCCGTGCAGTTCCACAATTTGACGCGCGATCGCCAGCCCCAATCCCAAACCCCCAAATTTACGAGTTATGGCTCCATCCTCTTGCCGAAAATGCTCAAACACATAAGGTAGAAACTCAGGATTGATGCCTTTTCCAGTATCGGTTACAAGAATCTGGGCATAACTTGCAGTTTGGGTTAACCTAACGCTAATTTGTCCGCCTTGAGGGGTGAATTTCACGGCATTGGATAAAAGATTCCAGACTACTTGCTGCAAACGCCCGGAATCGCCCATTACCATTCCGATGCCGGGTGAAAAGGTTGTTTGAATTTGCAGCGACTTGGCTTCGGCTGCTAGCCGAACGGTTTCCAAGGCGGCCGAAATCACCATATTCAAATCAACGGACATCGCGTTCAACCTCAGTTTGCCGCTCAGAATGCGGGAGATGTCGAGCAGGTCATCAATCAGTTGTGACTGGAGTAAGGCGTTGCGTTCGATCGAGGCAAGGGCGCTAGCCGTTTTTGCAGCGCCCAGTTTCCCCTGCTGTAACAGCTTCGACCAGCCGAGAATCGGATTGAGCGGCGATCGCAACTCGTGAGATAGCACCGCCAAAAACTCATCTTTGATGCGGTTGGCGGTTTCGGCGGCTTCTCGTGCGGTTTGCTCCTGTTGCAAAAGCTTCTCGCGTTCAGCTTCGGCTTGCTTGCGATCGGTGATGTCGCGCGTTACACCCGCTACCATTTCCACAGCACCCTCTGCATCGAAAATTGGCACAAAAATATACTCGTAAGCTCTTGTACCGAGCGCGCTTGTGTATGGCATTTCATCCTTAATCGGTTGGTGCGTCTGAATCACTTCCTGAATCTGATTTTGCAGTTTGACAGCTAAATCCACTGGGTAATCTAATTCAAAACAGTTTTTGCCAATGGCTTCAGCGAAGGATTTTTGCCACAGGTCGAGCAACGGCTTGTTGATATCAATGAACCGCCCGGACAAATCGAACGTATAAATAAAGTCCGGCACCGAAGACTTAAACGCGTTGAACTTTTGCAGTTGCCGTTCGAGTTCGGCCGACGTTTGGCGCAGGACTGCTTCGGCTTGAATTCGATCGGTGACATTCTTGAAATAAACGGTGATTCCATTTGCGGCAGGGTAGGTGCGGACTTCGTACCAACGATCGTGGTCGGGATAAAACGCCGTCAGTGACCCAGCCACGCGATCGCGCATGGCGCTCCAATATATCGGCTCCAACTCGTTGCCAATGAGCCCTGGGTATTCTTCCCATAAATTTTTGCCAATCAAATCACCCGGAATGCGATCGAGCAGTTTTTCGGCGAATTGATTGACGTAGGTGAACCGCCAGTTCTCATCTAGGGCAAAGAATGCTTCAGCAATACTCTCCAGAATATTCCGACTCTGCTCCTCGCTTTCACGCAAGGCTGCTTCCGCCCGTTTGCGCTCGTTTTCGACGCGCACGCGATCGGTGATATCAACGGCAGCGCCGTAAATCACTTGTTCTTCTGGGTAAGGCTGGGCATTCCAGAGAAACCAGCGGTAGGAGCCGTCTTTGTGCCGGTAACGGTTTTCAAACGTAAAGGTTTCGTTACCGGAGAACAGACTGTCGGTTTCTCCAATGGAGGTGCCGAGGTCGTCCGGGTGGACAAACTCAGTCCAGGGGCGGGATGTCATTTGGTCCGATGTCCAGCCGAGGATTCGTTCAAAGGTCGGGCTGACCCAGTGGAAATAGCCGTTTATGCCCGCAATCACTTGCAAATCCGAACCGACGGCAAGAAACCGTTCCCGTTCCTGCTCAATTTTTTTGCGCTCGTTGATATCCCGAAAGAAAAGAGACAGCCCCGTCGGTGAAGGATAAACGCGAACATCAACCCACAAATCAAACGGAGCATAATATTCCTCAAAGTCCACCGCGATTTGCTGGCTGAGCGATCGGCGATACTGGAATTCAAACTGATTGCCGATCGTGCCTGGGAAGGCTACCCACATCGTTTTTCCCAGCATTGCTTCTAGGGGAGTTCGCGACACTCGTTGTGCGGCTTCGTTGGCATAGGTAATGCGAAAGTCGAGATCTAATGCCATAAACGCATCGGTTACGCGCCCCAGAATGGTTCGCTCTCGCACAGTGGCTTCCTGTCGCAGCCGTGCCAGCTTCAAACTTGCTTCTACCCTTGCCAGCAGTTCACGCGCCGAGAACGGTTTAATCAGATAGTCGTCGGCTCCGGCTGCGAGTCCTTCAATACGCGCTTCTTCGCCGGCGCGGGCTGATAAGAGAATGATGGGAATGTCTTGGGTTGCGGGATTAGAGCGCAGCGATCGCAACAACTCAAACCCATCCATCCCCGGCATCATCACATCTGTCAATACCAAATCGGGTGGATTCTTCTCAATGGCAGTCAAAGCGGCAACGCCATCGGCGACGGTTTGAACAATATAAGAACCGCTCAGGAGTCGCCGAATATAATCGCGCATATCAGCGTTATCATCTGCCAGGACAATTTGAGATTTTAGATTTTGGATTTTAGATTGAGCGGGTTGATTGACGAGTTCATAAGTGGATGGAGCCATGCTCCATTCTTCTAATCTCAAATCGCCTTCTGGCAACCAGCGTTGAGCTTCTTCGATATATGGCATCGCGCCTAACGCCGTTGATGCTAACGTGCAACTGACACCAATTTGCTCCGGCGGCAGATGAGCTGTTCCGGCGGGAATCGTCACCGTAAAGCAACTTCCCTGCCCAAAAGTGCTGCTGACATCGATCGCTCCCCCATGTAGTTTGACGAGTTCTTGCACCAGCGACAGCCCAATTCCAGAGCCTTCAAAACTCCGGCCTTGCGAGTTTTTGATTCGATTAAATCGCTCAAATAAATGCGGTAGTTCTTGGGAGGGAATACCGATTCCTGTATCTGCAACTGATAATTCAACGCGAGAGTCTATCCACCGCAATCGAACAGTAATTGTTCCTGCTAAGGTAAACTTAAAGGCATTTGATAATAGATTGAGAACGATTTTTTCCCACATTTCGCGATCGACATAAATCGCTTCGGGCAAGGTTGGACAGTCAACAATCAGCGACATTCTGGCCCGTTCAATCAGCGATCGAAAGGTACTGGCAAGTTCCGCCGTATAGGTTGCCAAATCTACAGGTTCATAAGATGCTTGGACTCGACCTGCTTCGATGCGTGAGAAATCGAGCAAGCTATTAACGAGTTTGAGCAGCCGCATTCCGTTACGCTGCACCAACTGTAATTGTTCGCGTTCTTGAGGTGGAATTGTTCCATCCAGGTTTGCGATCGTGTCTTCTAAGGGAGCCAGCATCAAGGTGAGCGGCGTGCGGAATTCGTGAGACACATTGCTAAAAAACGCGGTTTTAGCACGGTCTAACTCAGCTAATGCTTCGGCACGTTTACGCTCTTGTTCGTAAGCTTGGGCGTTGGCGATCGCTGTTGTCACCTGCCCTGCCATCAAGTCAAAAAAACCTTTGTAATCATCATCAAACGTTCTAAGCGGACTCACTCCAGCAATCAGGAACCCGAAGGTTTCTCCCGATCGGGCTAGTGGTATAACTACCGCTTGATGAGGAGATTGGGACCACGCGCCGCCCGGTAAAAGTCCAAATTGCGCCTCCAAATTTTCAATGATTCTGCTTTCGCCCGTCTCGATGACTTGCTTCAATTGCCACTGGCACTTTTGGGCGGATGTAAGCTCGATCGCCTCACAAGAGGCAAGGGTTCCGGCTGCTAACCTTGTTGTACCTGCGAGTCGTGCGATCTCGCTTTCGCCATCGAGTAGATAAAACAGCGCAAACGGGATGTCATAGGCGTTATTGGTCAATACGGTGGCGGAAATCTCGCAAGCTGCTTCTACCGTCTTGGCAGTGACTGTTTCTGCTGCTAATTCGCGCAGCGTTGCCAAGCGCCGATCGCTCAACACGCGCTGAGTGTCCTCGCTACAGGCGCAGAAAACGCCCCCCACAGGGCCGTCATCATTCGCCACCGGACTGTAGGAAAAGGTAAAGTAGGTTTCCTCTGTATACCCGTTGCGCTCCATGACCAGAAGCAATTCTTGATTCCACGTCGATTGTCCCTGGTTCAAAACCGCTTCTGCTTGCGGGCCTAGCGTGTCCCAGATTTCAGCCCATACCCGTGAGGCAGGCTGACCTAGTGCTTGCGGATGTCGCTTGCCGAGGACAGGAATGTAAGCATCGTTATAAAACTTGGTCATCTGCTGTCCCCACCAGACGAACATGGGGTAGCGAGAACCTAAGATGATCCGAATCGCGGTTTTCAAGCTTTGCGGCCAGGTTTCAACCGCACCAAGGGCGGAAAGCGACCAGTCGTGCGATCGCATCAGCATCGCCATCTCGCTATTTCCTGCAAAAATCTGTTCAACGAGTTGATACTGCTGGATCATGCGCTTGTCTTTCCATTTTGCCCACAAAAACGGGCAACGATCTTCATTATCTCTCTTGGTCGGGCGGGTTTAGGTAGGTGACATCAGAAACCCAGCAGCGATCCCCGGTTCCTGGTCAACTTTTACAGCATAGGCTGCCAGAGCGAGCGCTGGAATCGGCCCGCCGGGCGATCGTTCTGGCTGTGGCGAATTTTACGCATGAGAGCATAGCCGTCCATCTTTGGCATTTCGATATCATATCAATTCCGCCACAGCCAGAACGATCGAGCTTTGGTTTTTTCGCCGCCAATGAAAACAAGAGATCGCTATTAATCAAAGAAGCTTGTTTGAGAAGAAGAAGGTAGCGCTGAAATAACACTTCTTCCATTAGTGGTATGTGCGTGTGAGACTGTTCGCTCCCACCATACCGCCAGCGGTAGATGATGGGTACTTCTCCTAATCTTCATCTTTCTTTGTGAAACAGACTTGCAAAATTTTGGACATGGTGCTAGTGTAAGAAGGTTTGAGACATTATGAGTTAGAGGTAAAACCCCGCAGAATGAAACAATTGGGAACCCATCTGGTCGCTGATGCTTGGCAGTCTCCTGGAGACCTGCTCAACGATCCTGAACGTATCCGCCGCGCCATACTCGATGCGATCGAAGCCGGAGGAGCTACTCTCATCGATTTGTGCGTACACCAGTTTAGTCCTCACGGAGTGACAGCTACTGCTACTTTGGCAGAGTCTCATATAGCAATCCATACTTGGCCTGAACACGGTTATTTTGCTGCAGACTTATTTTTCTGCGGGGCCGGCGACCCTCACCGAGCCATGAAGGTGCTACAGACAGCTTTGGAAGCTAAACAGGTAAAACTCACTGAGTTCACGCGCGGTTTCGAGCCAGGAGTGGGCATCGTAGGTTCTGCTTGTGAAGAGCAGTATGCGCCTCGTTCAGTAGAAACGAGTGCCGCCAGAGGATGATGGCCAATTAGCGTAACTTTGAACATTTTATGCTAGGTTTTGTTTAAAATCCCACGGATCGAACCGTGGGATTCTTGTTGGAATTTACTTTTTCATTAATAAAGGGCGGACAACTAAATAACCTGCGCCGAAAGCTGCAATGACAATTAGAAAAATGGCGATGGCCAACCACAATCCGCTTAAGTCTGAGGCTTTTTTGGATTGAGATCGCACGCGGTAAGGAGTTTCCGGCACTTCTACAAATAATTTTTCTGGAAGTGGCTGCGGCATCGAGGCGGGTGTTGGCTGCGCTTCCGGTAGGGGGAAAGGGAAGGCTACTGTCTGAGGTGGTTGAGGTATGGCAGAGTTAGTCTGCAGCGAGGTGGCAGGTGCTAGGGGCGCAGGTTCAACGCTGAAATTGAATTTGACAGGGGGCATTTGAGGCATCCCTGTCTGGGTGAGGCTCTGAGCCGAGTTGACTACTTGCTGTAGCTGTTGGGATACTTGAACTACTGTTTCTACTTCTCGCCGCAGTTGTTGATTTTGTTGGACTAATTGCTGGTTGTGCGTTTTGAGGGAGTCGAGCATCGCTTGGGCGGCTTGCAGCTCTGCCGTGACTTCTCGATAAAGGGAAATCGGTACGGATGGAGAGTAACTATTTGAGTTTTCAGGGGAAGTATTGTCAGATAAGGTAGTATTTTGCATAATTGTAGATGGCGAGGGTGAACTTGTTTTAGTTTAGCCTGAGAGTATTTATAATTAGATCGATCGCAACACAATTCGTCAAGATATTTGTTACAGATATCGATCGTAAATTTAATTAAATGTTACAAGTTATTAGTCAATCGCTATGAACAACTACGCAGCCGAACAAAGTATGTCCCAAAAGTCAAGCACCGAGGAAATTAAATACGGCGAACGCCAGATTTTGGAAGGGGAGTTAATTACTTTCCCAAATCCGCGAGTCGGGCGGCGCTACTCGATCAACATTACTTTGCCGGAGTTTACTTGCAAATGTCCGTTTTCTGGGTATCCAGATTTTGCGACAATTCACGTTACTTACGTGCCCGACGAGCGGGTGGTAGAGTTGAAAGCGCTGAAACTGTACGTTAACAGTTATCGCGATCGCTACATTTCTCACGAAGAATCGATCAATCAAATTTTAGACGATTTTGTGGCAGCTTGCGCGCCGCTGGAAGCGACGATTAAGGGCGATTTTTCGCCGCGCGGGAACGTCCACACCGTGATTGAGGTGTCGCATCAGAAGTAGGTGCAGTCCCTGTGAGTGTCCGCCCGCTTGAACTGCTTTAGCGGGTAGGGATCTCATCGGAGAGAGATTCTAATGACATAAATTGTTTGACATTTAATATTTCAATCAACACCAGTTCTCCGCTGCTAGAATAGTGCAGAATCATGTTCCCTTCATCTTCGGCATAAGCGATCGGGCAATCGGAAATTTCGATCAGCATCGCATCTACATCAGGGCTATATCTAATCTTTTTCATATCTTGACCTCTTACCAGGATAAGCAGTAATTACTAAAATTTTATCATCATATTCTTGGTAAACTACTCTTAGGACAAGTCCATTCAATCTCTGTTGACAAATAAACTTTCCTTCACCACTTGCTTCTAACTTACTAGGGGTTCTGATAGTTTCAGAAATCAAATCTGTTGATATTGTAACCCCGCGACTTTCTAGAATCTCTATTTTTAGTAAGGCGTGTTGACTGAACTCAATCCTTTTTATCACATTTATTTCCTGTTTAATTATCCGTTTTTCACCTGGTGTAAGGTGCGCCTAGCGCACCCTACGGTTAGTTTTGATTCGCTAGAGAAGTCCGCGCTATTTCGCTCTTTTCTTCCTCTTGTTTCGATTCGGCCAACTTGTCCAAAATCTCCACAACTTCTCTTTCAAAAGTTACCTGAGCGCGATTAGTGCGCCCGCCGACGTATAGTTTGCCGTTTTTTTCCAAAGCCCAAATCTGCGAGTGAGACATATAGCTCATTAGCACGCTGAGCATCAGCAACCCGAAGCCGGTATAAACGATCGGAATGCCCGGATCGGCTTTAATTTGCAATCCTGTACTGCCTACAACTTCGTCAATTGTCAGCATCACTCCGTTAACTTCTACTGCTGTGCCTGCGCGAACTGTAGTTAACAATTTGCCATCCGTACCGTACACTAACATTGTGCCTTGCAAGTCTTTTGCTAGCAGAGAAACTCCTGCGCTCAAATCGGGTTTTGTAGGAATCCAAGCTCCCCAGATTCGGCCTTTACCTTGAGTATCTAACTGAGCCATTGGTAATTGTAAAACCGGGCTTTTGTTGAGGCGAACTCGCACGGCGGCTATTGCCCAATCTGCTTGATAAAATGTGACTCCCCGGTATCTGAGAGGCTCGTTAACGTGAATGGTTTTGCGATCGACCTCTTGGCCTGTTTTGTCCAAAACTGACAGGTCAGAGTAAAATTGGTCGATCGCACCGCTCGGACTGTAATCTATCCAGAACCGATTAACTCGCATCGACCAATCCTTCGGTATTTGCGGCCCCGCCCAAGGCCCCGCATCCAGGATATTCTGCACCTGAAATGTTTCGCCGCTGGGAACCATTTCTTGACCGAGAAATCCCGTCATTGCGCCCCACATCGACCCAGCTAAAATAATTAGCATACTGGCGTGAACAATAATCGGGCCGACTTTGCCAATTATTCCCTTGCGAGCATAAACTTTTTCGCCTTCTCGAAATATGCGGTAGTTTTTTTGCTGCAAAAGTGGTTCTAACGAACTTAAAGCAACTGTTTCTAATTCCGCACTGAGAGCTAATTTTTCAAACTGCTTTGGTTCTTCATAAAATTTCCAGCGGCGGGCGGCTTTTAATGCGGGAAATTGTCGGGTAAATGTACAAGCTGTTAAGCTGCTGCCGAACAAAATTAGGATTGACAAAAACCACCAAGTGCGGTATACGTGGTCTAGTCCTGCAATTAGCACAACTTTCCAAGTAAGGAAGCCGAACAAAGCGGGGTGTTCTGGATAGTTAGATTGGTAAAACGGTACTGATTGGCCTTGTTCGATGACGGTGCCGGAAATGCTGAAAAATGCGATCGTCAGCAGCAAGATAATTGCCAACCGCAAATCTGCTAGCACGGGCAAGATTTCTCGCTTGAAAAACCTTTGAGGGGCAGTCGCCCAGTTTGAGAGTTTTGATAGAAATACTTCTTTTGATGTCATTGGTAATTATGGAGGAAGAAGGAAGAAGGAAGAAGGAAGAAGGAAGAGGGAAGAGGGAAGAAGGAAGAAGGAAGAGGGAAGAAGGAAGAAGGAAGAAAGAGGAGGGAAAAACAAAAAACGGAGAAAATATTATTATTTTTATCTAGCAATTCTCAATCAATTTTGAAGTCTTGCTCTTTTATTTCTTTCTTCCTTCGTGTTCTTCGCGTTTTCGCGGTTCGTTAAAAAAACTTAATTCACGCATTCAGTAGTGAGTGCTATATCTCTAAATAAGGACTGAAGTCCTTACTACGAAACTTACGCTGGAAGTATCCGGGAAAGCAGGGAGAAAACGCCAAATCCTACTAGCAAAACGCCGCTAACAGGCGTAATCCAACTCGACCACCGACGCAATTCTAACAACTTTTTAATACTCGCAGTAAAAGTACCTGCTATTATTAGCGGAGCGACGTACCCAGCAGCGTAAAACAGCAGCAACACACCACCTAAAACTATATCTCCAGTTTTGGAAACCCAAGCTAAGAGTGTAGCTAAAACCGGAGTGCTGCAGGGAGACGCTACTAAACCAAAAGTTAAGCCCAATAAGTACGATCGCACGCCCGCAGGCAAATCTTTCGGCACCCATCCCACAGCGTCGAAAGACGGCATTTGCAAGGGTAAAGCTTCGAGTAAATTCAGCCCCATTAGAATAGCGATAATGCTGACAAGAATCGGCAAACCCAAGCCAATTTTGCCGTAAACTTGTCCGGCAAATGATGCTACAATACCTAAACCCGCAAGGGTTGTCGCCAATCCCAGGGAAAACCACGCCGACTGGGCGGCGGCTTGCAGGCGGCTTTTTGCTTCGTATCCGCCGATGTAGCCGATCGTGATCGGCAACATTGAAAGCATACAGGGCGTTAAGCTCGTTAGCAACCCTGCCATAAAGATGACTCCGACGCTGACTAAACTGAGGTGTGTCAGTTGAGTATTTACTAAATTATTAGCAAATTGTGCGAGTTCGTAAAGTTGGGTTTGCAGGATTTCCATCAGTCGATTTTAGATTTTAGATTTTAGATTTTAGATTGACTCCACAGTAGATTTTAGATTTTAGATTGACTACACAGAGGCATCTGGGAGTTTAAACTAAATATCTAATTTTTTTATCTCCACAGTCAATTTTAGATTTTAGATTGACTCTACAGAGGAATCTGGGAGCTTAAACTAAATATCTAACTTTTTTGAGTTTCACGACTTAAGTCGGGGGCTTGTATCCCTCGGCAGGCGAGTTCAGGCTCGGTGCTGTTCAGGCTCTATTTCAAATTGTAACAGATGCGCGCAGGTTCGGTTTAAGATTTAAAATTTTAGCGAGATTGACTTGTTGGGAGTAGAAAAGTCGATCGCACCCCGGTTTAAATTGATATATTGACACTATCTTCAACAATCTGTTTTCAACGGGCGTAGCCTATTGCATCTAAGAATTCATTGATTGGGAAACAGGCTGTAAACCCTATTATTGAAAATAATTCATACAGACTTTAATTTAACTTTACTTTAAATTAAAGCCAATTTCTTCATTAATAGAGCCGTCTGGCATTATTGCCCCTGCCAGCACCGCACCTCTGAGATTTGCGCCAGTTAAAATAGCGCCTTCTAAATTAGCATTGCTCAAGTTTGTGACTTGTTTGGAACCTCTAAAAAAGAAACTGTGCAAGTCAGCACCTGTCAAATTACTGTCAGCCAAATTAGCATATTGCAAGTCAGCACCGTGCAGCGTCGCCTCGGTTAAATTAGCTTCCGTGAGATTGCTTCCCCAAAGTCTAGAATCTAACAAATTAGCCTCTTTTAAATTGGCGCGAGTCAGATTTGCCAAAGTCAGATTAGCGTCCCACAATTTCGTGCCGTTGAAATTAGCTTCGGTCAAATTTGAGCGGCTTAGATCCGTGCCTAAAATATCAGCATTGGCTAAATTAGCGCCGCTGAGGTCTGCACCAGAAAGGTCAGCATTTTTTAAATTGACACCGGACAAATTGGCGCCGGACAAATTAGCGCCACTCAAATTGGCTTCTTGGAGATTAGCTCCCCGCAAATCGACAGCGCTTAAATCGCACTGCTTCCACAGAAAGCTGACGCACCAATTATCTTTTAATAGCTGACTCAAATCGTCGGCCTTCGCGGCCATTACAGGAGGAGTTAAGTAGAGAGTGAACAGGACGATCGCCAACACGGCAGCGAAGATTTTTTTCAACTTCAGGACTCTTTTCATTGACACTAATTTGCGCAATAGATTCTTGATGTATACTCAAAGCATAGCAAACAATCGGGAACTTTCCTCACCAATCTTACTCAAAAATATTAATGAAATGTTAATCGGGCGTTGGCGCAGCCACAAACTTAACTCCGGTAGTCTTATACGGGCTTTGAGCTAAAAACCCGGTTGCTTCACAGATGCCTCGCTGCCAAACTAAGATTTTTCGTTAAAACCGGGTGTTAGATGACCGCAAGTTCGATCGGCATTTGCCAGTGCAATATCTCTAGAAAGTAATACTTGTGGCGGGCAGTTGCGATCGATGCCGCAGGGGCCTACCTCAAAACCATCTCGGTAGGAATTTCTCAATATTGCAAGGAAGAAACCGCCCATCTAGCCTGAAAACCTGATATTTAGCCGATTATAGACGCAATTTTTCTTATTTGCGATCGCCATCAGTAACTAAGCCCAACTTTCATCACACAAGCGAATGCCCCACCATCACCAAATCTCATCAAACTTATCACGTTTCTGAGAGTACGCATATCACTGTCACTAGCTGAAATATCGAGCAAAATGAAAGCATACAGTTGAACACCAATCCTGCCATGCCTACTATCCCCATTCTCCCCAGCCAATTAGTTGTTACAACTATTTTAAATTCGATTGAATCTTTGGGATTAGCTAATATTGCAGGTCAAGTATTTTCGGGCGAGCAAGCTGACTCCCGACAAGAGGTAAATTTAAAAGTTACTGCCAGAAAGTTTTATACTCAGGGTTTAAAAAATCTCAAACAACAAGACTTGCACGGTGCAATTAAAAATTTTACTGTCGCAATTAACATTAATCCGCAATGCGCTTCCGCTTACAGCTATCGCGGTCTGGTTCGCTATAAATTAGGCTACAAGCAATCTGCGATCGAAGATTTAACTACAGCCATCGAACTCAATCCTTACCGAGCCAATTATTACACCAATCGCGGATTTATGCTGACTCGTTTAAAAGATTATACTGAGGCGATCGCGGATTACAACTCAGCACTGCTGCTCAACCCCAATTTAACCCAAGCTTACTTTAACCGAGGTGCTATCCGCCTACAAATGGAAAATTCCCTGGCAGCACTAGCTGACTTTGAGTCAGCAATTCGCCTCGATCGCGATTTTGCTAAAGCTTACTTCAACCGAGGAGTGACTAGATATAAATTGAGAGAGGTTCAGGGAGCATTTGAGGATTTTCAGAAGGCGGCAGGGCTTTTTAAGCAGCAGGGCAGAATGGATTCTTATCGAGATGCGGTTTCTAAAATTAGAAAGCTATGGTATTAGTTGAATTTGGGAATTGGGAATTGGGAATTGGGAATTGGGAATTGGGAATTGGGAAATTTGTAAGGTGCGCCACAAGCACCCTACACCTATAGTTAAAGTTAGCCAATTCTCAAGGCTGCATCGCCCGTTGGGAGATCGTTAGGACGAGGAATCGTAGATAAAGGAATTGCAAAGGCTGCATTTTGAACAGAGGCGACAGTAGAATTTTGTACCACAGTAGAAGCCCCTGCCAAGTTAATGACAGTATTGCTTCCAGATTGAGTGAATGTAGTATCGGATAAATTTCCTGTCAAACCAATGCGATCGCCTTCATCTGGTCTAAAATCAACTATTGTATGACTTGTCGGGAGTAGGAGAATAAAAGGAAGAGAAGCAGGATCTACTCCGAGCAAAACAAAAGTATCTGCACCACTACCTCCTGTGAGACTATTGTCGCCTGTATCTCCAATCAAAATATCATTGCCATCACCACCAATTAAGATATCATTCCCTTGACCGCCTCGCAAAAAGTCGTTACCAGCATCACCATTGAGAGTATCGTCGGCGAAATTGCTAATCAGAATATCGTTGCCAACACCGCCGCTAATGGAGTCGTTACCTTTGCCGCCTCTGAGAAAGTCGTCGCCTGCTTCGCCCGTGAGGGTATCGTTGCCTTGGCTGCCGTTAATTGCATCATCCGTCGGTGAACCGATAATGCGATCGTTTGCGCTACCTCCCACTACACCGTTAGAATTTTGCTCAGAGTCTTGGGAAGTGACTTGATAGTTGTTTGGGGTGTTGGTCAATCGGAGGGCTCGCAAAGGCAGATTTACGAAATTGGTACTGTTAATGAAATCGTTGAGAACATTAACATCGGTAATGATGCTAGAAACGCGACTGGGGACGATTCCTTGAACGACTTTTGCGGTAGAAATGCGATCGCCCTGCTGCACCGCATCCACCGTTTCAAAACCTTGAATAACGTTGCCAAAAACAGCATAATTGCCATTTAAAAACGGCAAATCATCCAAAGCAAAATAAAACTGCGAAGAAGCCGAATTCAAAGCATTAGAACGAGCCATTGCCACGGCACCGCGAGTGTGCTGCAACTGCGGAGTCTGGGTTACAACTTGGTTGTAAACAGGTTGCGCGGCCCCTTGCGGCTTAATTTCCAAAGGAATAAAACGCGCCTGATTGGTATCCGGGTCAATAAAACTACCCGTTCCCAATTGACTGGCTGGAATTGAAGTATCTCTGCTGCGCGGATCGCCTCCTTGCACCACAAAAGGATCTGGCTGACGCACAACTCGGTGAAACATCACCCCGTCGTAAATACCGCGTTCAACTAAGTCAACAAAATTTCCTCCAGTAAGCGGGGCATTAGTGCCGTCTACTTCGATCGTAACGGGTTGACCGTTAATTACCTGGACTACTATAACTTTGCCTGTTAACGGGAGTGCAGCGCTCATGGGTAAATTGCTATTTAAGTGAGTGATCTTTGGGTTTTAGAAGCAATCCGCGAATTGCCCCTACCCATTTAATCAGAAAACTGTAAACTTGTCTTAAGTACAGTTCTACTTCTAACATTTATGATGTCCCGTCGCAAGTTTTTTAGCACTTTATTGGCAATTTGTCTAGTTTTTCTAAGTTTCAATTTTGCCGCACCTGCATTTGCCCTAGGTGGAAAGCTTCCGGCGGTGAATGAAGCCGCACCGGATTTTAGTTTGCCGACAAACAGCGGCGACGGACAAGTCTCCCTCTCTGATTTTCGCGGTAAGTGGCTGGTAGTGTATTTTTATCCCAAAGACTTTACCTCGGGATGTACGATCGAAGCGCGGAGATTTCAGCAAGATTTGCCGAAATACTTGGCAAAGAATACTCAAATTATCGGTATTAGCGCGGATGATGTCGATTCCCATGCGGAATTTTGCGATTCCGAAGGTTTGAAGTTTCCGCTGTTAGCTGATACCGACGGTAAAGTGAGTAAAGCTTACGGTTCTTGGATGAGTTTTGTCTCGGCGCGGCACAGTTTTATTATTGACCCTGAAGGCGTTTTGCGGGAAACTTTTGTGAAGATTAATCCGGCGATTCATTCTAAAGAAGTGTTAGCCCGTTTGGGGGAATTGCAGGCTAACGGGTAATACCATTTTAGATTTTAGATTTTAGATTTTAGATTTTAGATTTGAATAATTGGGAATTACTGATGAACCTTGTCTTGGTAGTGAAGACTACATTCCTCTGTATTTTCAGAGTATTTTAGTTTTCACTGCAAACGTTATCAGGTTGATTTGAACTCACATCTTGCACCATTCTCAATAATCCTTTTTTGGGCGGATTATCCTGGCCAACCCCTACTCCCCACAAGAAAATCTACTCTTTGTGGAACAGGTCTCAGAGCCCGTTGTTGACAATGCTGCAACATCTCAGTTTTACGGGAAATGATAGCTGGTAACGTGACAAGCGATATAAGAGTAAATCTAAAATCTAAAATCTAAAATCGCCTGTCCCGCCATACTCAATGAGAATTAAACTGGCTATTGATTGCAACAGTATCGGCCGCAGAGTCCGGCTCGTGAATTTTTCTATTTCTGCTAGCCATGCGGCGTTCAGGGTCAATTCCCTCGAAGGTTGGTGGCAACCAAACTCGGACTACCAACAACACTCCCAAAACAATCAAAAAAGCGCCTGTTGATAATATTTGAACCCAGGGAGTTTCCAGCACTCCCCGCACGATGACTTCTCGCAAAACAGATACTATACAAACTTCCACAGCCACCCCTATCGAAACGCGCTGCTCTTGCAAGTAAATAATTAGCAGCCGAAATAATTCTACCAAAACTAATAAAAATAGAATGTCGGCAGTCACTTGCTTAAAATTCAAAGGAGGAAGCAGCGAGAAAAACATTTCTCGCAGTTCGAGTACCATGAAACAGAACAAACCGATACACAAAGAAATTACAATTAAATCTTGAACTGTTTCGAGAGCGCTGACTATTAGTTTCAGATTCAACCATTGCGGGGGGTGATTGATCTGGTTATTTGAACGGTTTTGCATAGACGGCTCCTGCAATCTGTTTGACTTGTTTACAGCTTAAGTTAAAGTTAGCTTATCTTTGAAAAAAAATAGGTTTAATTTATTTATAACTATTATAAAAATTCCCTCTGTTGACAATTTCCCATAAACTTTTCCCATTAACTTTTATTTACCGCGCAGGCGGGTTGACATTTTGCCAAAGTTTGTGATACTCGACACCTGCTATTAGTAGATTTGACTGGTGAAAAGCAGAAGTCAATCGATTTTAGATTTTAGATTTTAGATTTTAGATTGAAGAATGGGATAATTGAAGAAAGCGACCTCACGGATGAATCCGGCGGCTTGTACCCTGGCTGATGAAGGTCAAAATCCTAAAATGCTGCAACTGCTATAAAATATGAAAATTGTAAAGAATTATTGACCACAGGTTGATAAACTCAAGTTAGCGACTCTCGGCTTTAATCAAACAAAAGCCGGAAAGTCAACCGAAAAACCAAAAGTAATCCAGAGAGGATTGAACACAATGACATTTGAACTCGCACCATTACCCTTCGCCGCTGACGCCCTAGAGTCAGATCATATGTCTGCCGAGACGTTTTCGTTCCATCACGACAAGCACCACGCTGCTTACGTGACCAACCTCAACAAACTGATTGAAGGGACGGAAATGGCGAGCAAATCCCTTGAAGAAATTGTCAAGGAATCTGCTAAAGACCCATCCAAAGCCGGCATTTTCAACAATGCAGGTCAAGTTTGGAACCACAATTTCTTTTGGAATTCCCTTGCACCAGGTGGCGGCGGCGCTCCGACAGGAGCTTTAGCTGAGAAAATCAACGCCGACTTCGGCAGCTTCGACAAATTCAAAGAAGAATTTAAGAATGCTGCGACAACTCAGTTCGGTAGCGGCTGGGCTTGGCTGGTTGTGGACAACGGTACTTTGAAAGTTACCAAAACTGCTAACGCCGACACCCCGGTAGCACACGGCCAAACTCCGTTGCTGACTTTGGATGTGTGGGAACACGCTTATTATTTGGATTTCCAAAACCGCCGTCCCGACTACATTACTAATTTCTTGGATAATTTGGCTAACTGGGATTTCGCAGCAGCAAATTTGGCTGCGGCTTAGTAGCATCTGAGTTTGAGGACTTTAGTCATCGCTACAAACTTCAGAGGTTCGTAGTGAGGACTAAAGTCTTTCTTGAGATGAGTATTAACTTGAGTTTGACGGGCGCAGCAGTGAAAATAAACGCCGAAGCCGATCGAACTACTTCGTAGTAGTTAAAAAATTCTGAAATTGTGTTATAATGTATTCGGTAACTGTTTTACAAATTTTGTAGTTTTAGTGGCTGTTCGCGCGATGACCTCTTCACCAACCATAGCACCCGTTCGATCGAGTCAAGTTACCCGCAAACCTTATCCCAACTATCGGGTAATAGTCCTCAACGACGATTTCAACACTTTTCAGCACGTTGTGGAATGTTTGACGAAATACATTCCAGGGATGACGAGCGATCGAGCTTGGAAACTCGCCAACCAAATCCACCACGAAGGCCAGGCCACCGTCTGGGTTGGCCCGCAAGAGCAAGCAGAACTTTATCATATGCAATTGAGCCGTGCTGGACTGACAATGGCTCCGCTAGAGTCAGGTTAAGATTTTTTAATTGACATTTACAATACTTACTTTGAAACTTGCCAAAATGGCAACATCACTTCCTCCTCTTGATTTAGATTATTTGTAAACACACCTAATCTTTTACTCAAGTAGGAGATTTTTATGAATCATCCTTTTGATCTAGATATTGCTGACCTGGAAGCAATTAATTTGGATTTTGAAGAGCCCCTAACTGATGAAGAGGCTGCCCGCATCGGAGGTGGAATAATGGCTACCACTCTAGCTATAGGTGAAGAAGGTGGTGGGATACAGTGTATCTCAGCTCCCTGTCCGGGAAGTGAGGGAGGAGGAGGATTTCCTCCCCAGCCTATTCCCATTCACCCTCCGGTGACCACTCTGGCTATAGGTGAAGAGGGTGGAGGATATTGCACGAAAGCTTGGTTTGAAAGCGGTGGAGGCCCTATTGATTGGTAATCTCGTTCGTGCCGGCAATGGTAGAAATTCTGCCTAAATTCTGAACTCTTCTGATTGTTTTTGTAATGAGACTTTCAAAAATTCTGCCTCCTTTGATTGTTTTTTTTTCAATTTATAAAAAGTTGCAACACTCTCAAAACAAGTGATGCGACTTTTCATATGTCTAGTTAATTTTAGTACATTTTTAAGTTTCAAATTTCCCATGAACATTTTAATTCTGGGTAATGATTCAGATGCTCATGCTGCTCATATAAAAGATGCTCTCACCCAAGCCGGTGCAGAAGTAGATTATTTAGATACCTATCTGTTTCCAAGGCAGTTACGTATGTCTTGGCAACCTGATACTCTGGTAGGGTGCTTGACGCTACCCGGAGGTCGCCACTTGAATTTTCAAGATATTCACAGTGTATTTTGGCGCAATTTCTCCGGTATTTACGTTCCACAGTTAAAAGATGCACATCAACAGCAAGTTGCATTGAACGATTCCATGAGTACAGTGCGATCGCTCATGCAAGCTTGTCCGGCTCGCTGGATTAATTCTTGGCAGGCCTACCAATTTCATAAAGAAAAACCCCTACAACTGAGCAAGGCAAAGCAAATAGGAGTGAAAATTCCTGCAACTTTAATCAGTAACAATCCAGAGCAAGTTAGGGAATTTGTCGAAAATTATGAAAAAGCAATTTTTAAGCCTGTTTATGGTGGCGCTCATACCAAGTTAGTCACAGAGACGCATTTAGAACCTAATCGCCTGGACTTGGCTTTGAGTATTTCTCCTGTCACAATACAAGAGTATATTCCTGGGACAAACATTCGCAGTTATGTGATTGGTGAATCAGTCTATTCTGCCGAAATTCGCAGTCAAGCTTTGGATTTTCGGGAAGATTTAGAGGCAGAGCTAATTCCGATAGATTTGCCAGAATCAGTTAAAAAACAATGTTTGGCAATATTAAAGGCATTTATGCTAGAGTGGACTGCTATTGATTGGCGTCTCAAGCCAACCGGTGAGTATGTATTTTTAGAGGCAAATCCTAGTCCGATGTTTATACACTTTGAGCGTCAGACTGGTTTTCCGATTACACAAAAATTAGTCAATCTCTTAATGTATTAACTGGGACTTAAGAGGCGATCGCAATTTTCCCAATCATCCCCGCCTCTGTATGTCCGGCTACCGTACACCGCAGGTTGTAACTTCCCGATTTCATGGGCACAAACACCCATTCTGCCATAGCGCCCGGTTTAAGTTCCAGTTCGTGAATACTTCCTTTAATTTCCACATTACCAGCTTCAACTTTTTGAGTCCAACTCGCATCAGCAAAGTTTTTAGCAGTAAAATAATGTTTCTGCGAACTGGGATTTTTCAGCACTAATTTATAGCACTTGCCCGATTCAAACTCTAGCAGATTGGGGAAAAACTTAAGTTCCCCCACTTCGTTACCTAAACTAACAGTAATTTCGGTGAGTGGTTGGCGAGACAAATCACCTGCAGCACTAGCAATTGCCGCTGGCATCAAGATTGTGCTCAAACATAAAATTAGTCCCAAAATCACCTTTAGAGTTTTTTGTAACCCCTGGCTGCGGTAGAATTTGCCTAATTGCCAACCGAGGAAATTGAGCGTGGCTGTTCTGACTACTGTTAACGGACTAATGACTTAATTCGATCGCCAAACTTCATCCCAAGGCCCGCCCCCAACCTCCAAACCCGATAAAGAACTTTGAGCCTCTAAGATAATTTTAGAACGCTGCTTACCATTTTTTTCAACATTTCCCCCCAACAATTCTCGCAGTTGCAAGCGCAATTCGCCGTGCGTCGTATCCCGGCAGCAAAAAGCCATACCTTTTTCGGTAGGAGTTCGCACATAAGTACCACAAGTCTTTGTAGTGCCAATTAACTCAACTTCAAACTGACTGTTTCTAGCCTGCATTTTCCAGCTTCCCCAAGGTTCAATATTCCAACTAACTTGCGAATTCCAAGGCACAAATTCGTAAAATTTGCCTCGGTAATGCAGACAAATCATTGCCACCGATTCCATCCACCACAGCACGCTCCGCTTGCCGCCGCCAGCAGTTAAAGCTAAATCCTTTTCGCCTTGAAAACAATTGCAATTAATCCAAAACCACTTTTGCGGAAAAGCACCGCCCCAGTTTTTTTCGCTGTAAGCGGGAGCATCTTTAAATTCGTAGCGTTGGCCGTTCCAATCAATCCAGCCCGTGGCTAAACCGTGAGCCATTAAAATTTGCCATCCCGGTTCAAATACTGGCAGAAAAGATAGCATTCCGGCCGTGGATTTCTGGAGTTGCTCAGAGTTTCCCCAGCCATAAATAGGTTGAATTTCGTACTGCCAAAAACAGCGAGTGCTGCTTCCCGGATCGTGCAGATAACCTTGATTTAAAGTAGCAGTAGCTTGATAGCCTTCTTCGACGAGGCTGTCGAATACTTGTGGCTCTAAATAGTCGGGTTTAATTTGTAAATCTGTTTTGCCCCAATGTCCGAAACCCAAGCTTTCTCGGTGCGCCCAAAACTTATTTACCTCGGGTAAGGTGCGGCACAAATAGCTATCTTTGGGGCCGAGAATTTGAGCTGCACCGCCACTGTAAGGTTGACCGCCTCTGGGGTCTTCTATTGAATACATGAATGCAAAAGATTGCCCGTGAATCGGTAATGTTATTCTATAGTACCAGCCTTCAAAAAAGCGCCGGGAACTGCCGTCCCAGTGGTAGCCGCTGTGGGGAGTTTCAATAGTTTTGAGTTGGGAGAGTGAATTTGACATAAAATTACCAATAGCAGAAAGAAGAGTCATTAGTCAGCAGTCATTAGTTATTAGTTATTAGCTAGCAGTCATTAGTCAGTAGTAGCGTGCTGGTGTACACACCTTATCCAATTCGCAATTACCTTTTTCCCAATTACCTTTTTTCCAATGACTAATGACTACTGACTACTGACTAATCACATTACCAATATGATAGGTTATTAATTATGTCTTTAGCACTTTGGCGATCGCCCTTAGCTCGCGCGCTCCACCGCAACCGCAGTCTTGCTTTTGCTCGCTACTTGCAACTAGCAACTGTTCGGGCTACCGGGCGTCCAGCCAACCGCACTGTGGTGTTTCGAGGCTTTTTAGGAGATACTAATCAGTTGAAATTTATTACAGATATTCGCAGTGAAAAGGCTGAGGAAATTAACCTCTATCCTTGGGGGGAAATTTGCTGGTATTTCCCCAAAACTCGCGAACAATTTCGGATTGCTGGAAAGCTAGTTTTAGTAGGGGCAGATTATCCAGATGCAGAGTTGTGCTCATCGCGCCGCACAGCTTGGCAGGAGCTTTCTGAGGCTGCTCGAGATCAGTTTGCTTGGCCGCATCCGGGAGAAGACAAAGCGGAGGCTGGTGCTTTTGATTCTGCTTCCCCAGATGCGATCGAGCCGCTGCCTAATTTTTGCTTGCTGTTGTTGGAACCGGAAACGGTGGATTTGTTGGAGTTGCGGGGGGAACCGCAGAACCGATCGCTTTATCGGCGCGACGGGGAGGGAAATTGGTCTGTGCGATCGGTTAATCCTTGAAGTCAGTTGACGACTGTTAACTGTTGACTGTTGACTGCTGTCAGTAGGAAAGTTTTAAGTTGAAAAATTCCCAATGAAAAACTCAACACTCAAAACTATTTTTAGATGCCGGTGCCGTCGAAAAATTCTTGAATTGCTTTATCTTTTAACTTGCAGCTAGGGGTTGTAACTAGCTCTGTTTTTTCGGCTAAGGCTACATTGCTGGATTGGTTTAAAGCTTCTGATACTGAGTGGAAATTGTGGGAATGGGGAACAGAAGTTAAGGAGACAGATGCTTGAGGAATCAAACTTTTTACTTGCTGTTCGAGGGACTCGATGCGATCGAGCAAAGAGCGAATTACCACAGCTTCCGAATCCGGCAAACTGCCGTGTTCTAGGGGATTGACGCGCACTCCCGATCGATAGACGATGCGGCCGGGAATCCCTACCACCGTACAGTCAGATGGTACGTCCCTCAGCACGACGGAACCGGCGCCGATGCGAACGTTGTTGCCAATTAGCAGATTGCCGAGTACCTTGGCGCCGGCACCGACAACTACATTTTCGCCGACGGTAGGGTGACGCTTGCCGCTTTCCTTGCCTGTGCCGCCGAGGGTGACACCTTGGTAAATTAGGGCAAAATCGCCGATAATCGCTGTTTCGCCGATCACAACCCCCATACCGTGGTCGATGAATACGCTTTTGCCGATGGTTGCCCCTGGGTGAATTTCAATTCCGGTCAAAAAGCGAGCTATGTGGGAAATAAAGCGGGGGATGAAGGGAAGTCCCAGCACGTAAAGCCAATGTGCGAGGCGGTGCAGCACTAGGGCCTGAAGACCGGGGTAACAAAATAAAACTTCCAACCAGTTGCGAGCGGCAGGGTCGCGATCAAAAATTATACTGAAGTCAGCTCTAAGAGTCTTTAGCACTTTCGGATTTACCAATTTTGGTTAAACACGCCACTTTCAATTTTACATTTTACTGGATGGCGTAAGTGAGAGACCGATCGGGAGATTGGGGAGTGGCAGATTGGCAGATTGGCAGATTGGGGGAGATTGGGGGAGTGGGAGATTGACAGATTGGCAGATTGGGGGAGAATTCTATCGTATTTGATTGTCCCCATCCCACAGCGCCGCGGCGTTCTATTCCTGTACTGAGATTGTATAGTTAGACTTGACTCCGGGTTCGAGAGTACCGACCCAAATCCTGTAAGAGCCTGCTTGCCACTCAGAATCAACAATGCCAGCATCTTTATTCTGGCCTGCATCGTCTCCGCAGCGCACCGCATTACCGGGGCCTTGTACGAGTAAGGTTGTGTCCTTGCCTCCGCTGTTGACTTGGATTGCGAGTTTTGAAAAGTTTTGCTGCAAGACGATGATGTGGTCGGGAGTTGGGGTGGCAAAACCCAAACATTTGTTTTTGTGCCGATCGGCGTTGGCAATGGCAGATAGAGAGTACGATCCGCCTGTGGAACCTCTCAAAACTGCTGTTGGGGCTCCAAAACCTCGCGATAAAGTTAAAGTGCCGAAATTGGCTGTTTCTGCTAAAACTGGTAGGGCGGCGATCGCGGCGATCGCCGCCAAGAGTGCACCGTTTTTGAAATTGGATCGCTGATTAAACAACATGGCAATATTCCTCGCTCACAACTTAAAATTACAACTCAGAATTTACCCATCGCAGCCCCTACAATCATAACTCTGGAGGAAAAATAACTTTTTTTTAAATTTATTCAAAACCTCCTGGCTTCTCTTGCTTATGTCTATCAGAACAATCCGTGTGCGATCGCGCTGCGAGTGCCACTCCAATTTCTGCCACAGGCGATCGACTCATATCCGAAATTGTACGGCGTCAACATGATTATTTTGATACTCCTAGCCTTGGTGTTGGCGATCTGTTCCCTATTGACACAGGTTTTGGTATTGTTACCTATGGGTCTATCTGGCTGGCTCCACTTCCCTAATTGGCTGAGCCTGACCTTGATTTTGCTGGCTATTTCTTGGTGCTTGGGGGATTAGTCAGCATTTAGCATTCATGAGTTATTAGTTATTAGTCAAAAACTAATTATCAATGATTCCGCTTCCCCCAACGATCGAGGCCCGAGCCTCCCCGGCCTGATGATGTATACTTCACAATTGACAATCAGGAATCTAAAATCTAGGACTTGACATCTACCTATAGAATGATGCAACGACAATTTTATTCGATCTCAGGATTTCATTCTTCTGACAAAACCCTGGGGGAAACTCCTAAAAAACAGGAGCGTCCGATACACCGGGCGATCGTGTTAATGCTGGTGGCAACCGGTTTGCTGGGCCTGCACGCTAGTCGGCTGGTGGAATTGCAACTGGTACAAGGGAAGCAAAACCGGGAACGAGCCGAAAACAATCGCGTTCGCCTAGTGCCAATGCCGGCGAATCGCGGACACATTGTCGATCGCAACGGCAAGCTGCTAGCGGCGAACAATTTAGCTCGATCGGTATATTTGTGGCCGAAAGAACAAACGCCGGAAGAGTGGAAAGCGACAGCAGAAAAGTTGAGTCCGCTGGTTAAGATTCCGGCCAAAGAAATTTTACAAAAATTAAAACAGGTCGATCCTCTATCCTACAGGCCGGTGCGGATCAAGCAAGCGATGCCGCCAGAGGTGTTTGTGCCGCTAGCAGAACAGGTGGGACAAATGCGGGGAGTGGAAGTGCGGCCAGAAGCGAACCGCTACTATCCCGAAGGCAGTTTGGCGGCTCACGTTCTCGGATATATTGGCGAAGCTACCGCAGCAGACTTGGAAGATCACCCGGAATATCCGATGGGGATGATTGTCGGTCAGATGGGCATAGAAGCGAGTTCTAACAAGCAGATTGCGGGAGTTTGGGGCGATCGGCTGATCGAGGTAAATGCTCAAAATCAAGAATTGCGGCTGATGGGAGAGACACCGCCCAAACCGGGCGAGGCGGTGCAGCTAACCATAGACTTGTCCATGCAAAAAGCAGCCGAAAAAGCCTTGGGGAACCGCCGGGGGGCAGTAGTTGCCCTGGACGCGAAAACTGGCGCGGTATTAGTTATGGCCAGCCACCCGACTTTTGACCCCAATCTGTTTACGCGAAAAATCACTAAGGATGACTGGGCAACTCTTCAAGACCAGGAAAATTCATTTTTGAATCGGGCCATGCAAGGCTATCCCCCCGGCAGCACTTTTAAAATTGTGACTTCCGTCGCGGGCATGGAGTCGGGCAAGTTTTCGCCGGACTCAATTCTCGGTACTTCGTCTTACATTACTGTGGGGGGAATTGATTTTAACGAACACAGCGGCGGTTACGGCTACATAGGCTTTCGGGATGCCTTGGCTTTCAGCAGCAATACGTTTTTTTATCAAGTGGGGATGAGTACGGGGCCGGAGCAAATTTCTAAGTGGGGACACCGCTTGGGAATTGGCAAGGATACGGATTTGAATCTTTTGGGGCTAAGCGGTGGCAATCACGGTCAAATCCCGACGCCGGAGGAGAAGGAGAAAATGTATGAAGAACCTTGGTATGCGGGTGATACAGTAACGATGTCGATCGGTCAGGGGTTGGTGTTGGTGACTCCTTTGGAGGCGGCGGTGATGGTGAGTTCGATCGCTAACGGCGGCTATCGGGTGAAGCCCCATCTTTTGACTTCTCTGACCGGCACAGCGGAGACTAAACGGGTAAATACGGGGATGAAACCTTCAACAATTCAGGTGGTTAAGGAAGGACTGATCGCGGTGGTTGCCGAGGGTACTGGACAGGGGATGAATGACGGTACGATTCCGATGACGGCGGGCAAAACAGGGACTTCGGAGGTTATTGGACAGGAGGATCACTCTTTGTATGTGGCCTTCGGGCCTGCAGACAAGCCGGAAATTGCGATCGCCGTGGTTGTGGAAAATGGCGGTTTTGGTTCTGTTGCCGCGGCCCCGATCGCGAAAGAGGTGTTTCAAGCTTATTTTGGGCAACCGAAAAAGGTGAAGCAGCCAGTAGTTATTAGTCCTTAGTTATTGGGAATTGGGAATTGGGAATTGGGAATTGGGAGTAGTTTCTTGTTCTTCCTTCCTTCTTCTTTCTTCCTTCTTCCTTCTTCCTTCTTCCTTCTTCCTTTTTTCTTCCTGACATCCGCTACATCCGTTACAGAATCCGTTGCCGAACTTCCTTCTTCCTTCTTCCTTCTTCCTTCTTCCTTCTGACTAATTCAGCCGCATAAATATTGTAGCTTTGCGAATTCCTGTTATTTCTCCCGTACTGGTGACAGTGAGCGATCGCAAGTGGTCGAACAACGGTCTTGCCGAAAGTTCAATTAACCTCAACAGCGGGATTTGTTTTTCCCAAATTGCCCTGCTGGATGGCCAGTCTAAATAAAAATAGCCGTCGTTAGATGGCGGTAGCGGTTCAATGCTGGTTTGAAAATCTTGATTTACAACTAAAGAGCCTGTTTCGGCTGCTTCTAGTGCTGCGTCCATTGCTTCTACTGAAGTGGTGAAAATTTCGTATTTGCCGACGGTGGCTCGAACTCCTTTTGCCTCGGTTTCGATTGCACTTTTTCTATTATTTTTTTTACCAGAATTCTGGCTCGTTGTCAACTGCGTCCAAGCGGTAATTTTCTGGTTTCTGAGAGTGAAGCTGCCTATGCTGTATTCTTTGCTGCGGGCAATTTCATCGAGTTTGTCGATCGCCTTTTGGGTATCAGCAGAGTTTTCGGCGGCAAAAATCCAATCGGCACTATTTGACGAATTCGGAAGCACTGCTAAAGCGTATTCTCCTTGTACCCAGTCAAATATATCCTGCGGCAGGTTGACGCCCCAAACTTGCTGAATATCTGCCAGGGTGCGATCGACTAAATTTGAGACTTCAACGTTAGCTGACACCGCCGATGACAAATCAGCCCAAAAATTCCTTAAATCGGTGCTGGCGACCGCGAGAGGACTGGCTGAGGGAATGTACTGCAAGGCTTGCACAGGTTCGGAGAGTGTTGGAGAAGCTGTGTTTTCTCGCGATGTGACTAAAGCAGTTTGAGCCAGCAATCCCCGTCGGTTAACTCCGACAGCAACTGCGAGAGAATTAAGAGAAACTTGGGAATTTTGCTCGGTTGCTGACTGCGGTAGATTGACAAATGCTAAAGCGATTCTGCCTTGAGTTAGCTGCTGCAAAGCTTTTTGATATTCCGGGGCATTATTGAGATTTAGGTTGGCTGATTCAACGTTATTAATTGCCTCTCGAATCACATTTGGGCTATTGGCAAATAAAACAAAATTTTGGTTATAGTCAGAATTTAAATTACCGCCGATGGCTGCTGTTGCGAAGCTGGATGGCAACTTTGAATTCGGCAGAGAAAACGGGTTAAAAGGCGAAAGCGCAGCAACTTTTTTCTTGGCTATTGGTGCTTGTTTATAATTAATTTTCACGCCTTTATATAGTTCCGAATGAACTGTTTTATCGGCACGAGATTGTTTGCGCCAGTAGGAGTCGAGAAATTGCTGGCTGCGATCGACCTTTTGGGAGGAAACCGCCAGCAAAAACCCGGTTTGTTGGCCGTTGCTGCTGTCCCCATCAAAATCTGGCGTTGTGACGGCGAGGGTAATTTCGTCACCTATCCAAGGTTGGATATCTCTACTGTAATCGAGGCCTGTACTGGCGAGAAAACTTTTTTTGATTTGCTCAAATTCCGCGTGCGATCGACTTCTTTCTTCGGGAGTGGCAAAAACTTGCCGCAATGCTTCGAGGCGATCGGGATTTACCAGCATTGATGCTAACAAAGGTGCTTGTTTCGAGACAAACACAGCCGCAGCCGGAGTAGTTGTCGGCCCGCCGGCGAGCAAATTCAGGGGAGTGTGAGTTGTCAACCAGTAAAAACCGCCGGCACTCAAGCCTAAGAGTGCCAAGACGCCAGCAATGAGGAAAGAAAAGAACGATCGCAACTTCATACAACAAGGACTAATGACCACAGTCTATTATTAACTAGAGTAGCGCATGACCGTAGCTGTCGGCAGATACTTTTTGTGCTGTTCGGAAAAAAAAGGACAAACTAAAATATTCTCAAACTATAAAACCCAAGTAAAATGCTAACAATATCAACGCCCGCCGAACAGCGAGTTTTACTGCCAAATATTAGTTGGCAATTATATGAAAGCCTGCTAGGGGAACTGGGCAACCAACGTTCCACCAGAATTGCTTATCATCAAGGTCAATTAGAAATTATGGTGCCGCTACCGGAACATGAAAATCGCAACAGGCTAATCGATCGCTTAATTGTAACTCTCATAGAAGAACTCAATCTGGAGTACAATCCCTTTGGCTCGATGACTATTAAAAAACGCCAAAAAGCAGCGGGTAAAGAACCAGATTCCTGCTATTATATCCAGAATAAAGCACTGGTCAGAGGGAGAACAGAATTAGACTTTGCTCAAGATCCGCCGCCAGATTTAGCACTGGAAATTGATATTACCAGCAGTTCCTTAAATCAATTCGATTTATATGCAGATTTAGGCGTACCAGAAATTTGGCGGTACGACGGAAGAAGCATCAAGTTTTATCAATTACAAAATGGCGAATATGCCGAGTGCAATTATTCCCCGGCTTTCCCGATCCTACCGACTGCAAAAGTTGACGAATTTATCGCTCGCTGTCAAACTACAGGCGCAACCGCAGCAGTACGAAAATTCCGGGAATGGGTAAAAAATCAGTAATTGTGCAATCTACCACGGCACTCCTCGCGCATCGGAAAAATCGGCATCTATAACCGCCCCCGGATCGAATACAGCATCAGTTAAATCAGCTTTTCTAAACGACGTTACCGACAATTTTTCTATTTCTTCAACAGCGATAAAAAAGCCGATCGCAGTTAACCCAAGAATTACCCCAGAAACCAAAAATAAGACAATTCCCCTGATAGTATCTCCGCCAAAAAATGTCACAATACCGCTAGCCCCGATCGCAGCAGCAGCCCCAGCCACAGCCCCCGCCACAATTCCAGCCTCGCCCCGAGTCGCAGCAATCGCCGTAGCAGCCGTTCCGGCCACCGCCACAGCCCCCGCATCCGCCCCGCCAATCAGTCCAGTCAATGCCCCAGCCGTCGTCACTGTCACCGCAGTTACCCCAGCCCTAGCAATCAAATTTCTCACCCGCCTGCGGCTTTGTCCGGTTCTGACACCCTGAAAATTTGCCCCCCTCAAAATCGCCCCGGTGAAATTGCAGCCTCGAATGTCGCAACCGCTGAAATTCGCCCCTGACAAGTCAAGCCCTTTAAAAGAACGGTTCCGCAAGTTTTGGTTAGCAAAATTGAGATTTCGAGGTAAAGTCATTCGATTTTAGATTTTAGATTTTAGATTTTAGATTCACAACCCAAAGACCTAGGATTATAGATTTTAGATTATAGATTTTAGATTAACCAAGCACAGGGGATTTAGAATAAAGCCTGTGGTTTATAACGAGTTTCCATGTCTCCCATCTCCGAATCCCCATTTTCCCCCGAACAAATTGCCGGTGAAAGACTCACACCTGAAGAATATGAAGAAATCGTTGAGCGTCTCGGTCGGCATCCTAATAAAGCTGAATTGGGAATGTTCGGCGTTATGTGGAGCGAACACTGCTGTTACAAAAATTCGCGGCCGCTATTAAAACAGTTTCCCACAGAGGGCGATCGAATTCTCGTCGGGCCCGGAGAAAATGCCGGCGTCGTAGACTTGGGAGACGGCTTGCAACTCGCCTTCAAAATTGAATCGCACAACCACCCGTCAGCAGTCGAACCTTTCCAAGGTGCAGCAACCGGTGTCGGCGGGATTCTCCGCGATATCTTCACAATGGGTGCTCGCCCGATCGCACTTTTAAATTCCTTGCGTTTCGGCAACTTAGACGACGCGAAAACTCAGAGATTGTTCAAAGGCGTAGTATCGGGAATTTCCCATTATGGAAATTGCATCGGCGTACCCACAGTAGGCGGCGAAGTTTACTTCGATCCTGCTTATTCTGGCAACCCATTAGTTAACGTCATGGCCTTGGGTTTAATGGAAACTCAAGAAATCGTAAAATCCGGGGCATCAGGAATCGGAAATCCCGTGCTTTACGTCGGTTCAACTACGGGCAGAGATGGCATGGGAGGAGCAAGTTTTGCCAGTGCAGAATTGACCGACAAATCAATGGACGATCGCCCCGCAGTCCAAGTAGGAGATCCTTTTTTAGAAAAATCCTTAATTGAAGCTTGTTTAGAAGCATTCAAAACTGGTGCCGTCGTCGCCGCCCAAGATATGGGCGCGGCCGGAATCACCTGTTCCACATCAGAAATGGCAGCCAAAGGCGGCGTCGGCATTGAGTTCGATTTAGACAAAGTTCCCGTTCGAGAAAGCGGCATGATTCCCTACGAATACCTGCTTTCAGAATCCCAAGAACGGATGTTGTTTGTTGCCCAAAAAGGACGGGAAAAGGAATTAATTGATATTTTCCACCGCTGGGGATTGCACGCCGTAGTAGCGGGTACAGTGATTGAAGAGCCGATCGTCCGAATTCTATTTAAAGGCGAAATCGCTGCCGAAATTACCGCAACTGCTTTGGCAGATAACACGCCAATTTATCACCGAGAACTGTTGACAGAGCCGCCAGAATATGCTATAAAAGCATGGGAATGGACGGCGGATTCGCTGCCAGCATCCACACTTGCAGGTATCGAAATTAACGGTAATTTGCAAACTTGGAATCAGATTTTGCTGACGCTTTTAGATACTCCCACCATCGCTTCTAAACGCTGGGTTTATCGCCAATACGACCATCAAGTGCAAAACAATACTGTTGTTTTACCGGGAGGCGCTGATGCTGCGGTTGTCAGATTGCGTCCGCTAGAACCCTGCCAATCTTCCCTTGATGAAGGGCTAGAAGTACACCCCCTTGCTAAGGGAGATCTACAGAGAGAAAATGCTATTTCTCTAGCTTCGGAAAGCAAACAGGAAGAAGAGGTAATTCCTCTATTTAAAAAGGCACAAGGTAGGGAAACTCCAAAAGTTTCTCCCCCCCTTAGCAAGAAGGAAGCGCCCTTGGGGACTATTCCTGGAGTTGCTGCAACCGTTGATTGCAATTCTCGTTATGTTTATCTCGATCCTTATGAAGGTGCAAAAGCAGTCGTAGCGGAAGCAGCGAGAAACTTAAGCTGTGTGGGTGCTGAACCTCTGGCAGTTACGGATAATTTGAATTTTGGCAGTCCTGAAAAGCCGATCGGATATTGGCAGTTAGCGTCAGCTTGTCGCGGAATTGCTGATGCTTGTCGGGAGTTGGGAACGCCTGTTACTGGCGGCAATGTTTCTCTTTACAATGAAACGGTTGATGCTGAGGGAAATCCTCAACCAATTTATCCGACTCCGGTAATCGGAATGGTGGGGTTGATTCCCGATTTGAAGAAAATTTGCGGTCAAGCTTGGCTAAAGAAAGCTGATTTAATTTATGTGCTGGGAATGGGGGAATCATCCCAAAAGTCAGAACTTTCATCTGAAAGCTCAAAAATCGAAACTTCTCCTACTTTGGGAGGTTCGGAATATTTAGCGGCAATTCACGGGATTGTCGCTGGGAAACCCCCAAGGATAGATTTTGATTTGGAAAGAAAAGTGCAATCGGTTTGTCGCGATGGAATTCGGCAAGGTTGGGTAGGTTCTGCCCATGATTGTGCGGAAGGTGGAATTGCGATCGCCCTCGCGGAATGCTGTATTTCTGGTAAACTGGGTGCGGAAATTCATCTCAGTTTCAATTCGGCAAAGGTCGGCCGCTGGGATGAAATTTTGTTTGGTGAAATGGGCAACTGCATTGTAGTTTCAGTCGCACCGAAAAATCAAGGAATTTGGGAGTCTTACCTGCAAGAACATTTGACTAAAATGTGGCATAAAATCGGTTTAGTTGGCGGGGCTGAATCACCTTTGCGGGTTTTGAGTGCTGATAATCAAGTGTTACTTGAGGTTGGGATGAGTGAGATGGGCGATCGATTCTATAATGCGATCGAGCGTCGGATTGCATCTGTCTGACAACCTGAAGTTTCCCTCCCCCTAAATCCCCCTTAAAAAGGGGAGTAGGGGCTGACTTGGAATACTCTTGTCCCCCCCTTCTTAAGGGGGGCTAGGGGGGCTCTCCGGGTTTAAAACACACCCTAGAGCCCCAACTTCTTACAAAATTCACGATTCTTAGAAAAACCTATAACAGAAGTCGGGGTTCTTAGACACTATATAATATAAACAATATCATTCATAAAATAAATGATTTGCTGTATCAATCCCAACTGCAAAAAGCCTGAAAACCCCGACGGGCGTACACATTGCATCGATTGTCATCTTGAACTCGTCCCCATCCTGCGAAACCGTTACCGCATGATAGAATTCCTCGGTGCAGGTGGCTTTGGTAGAACCTATTTAGCTAAAAATATTGATAAACTCAATAAACGCTGTGTCGTTAAACAACTAGCACCAAAGGCTAATGGCACTTGGGCTATGAACAAAGCGGTAGAATTATTTGAGCAAGAAGCTAGACAACTGGAACAGCTAGGAGAACATCCCCACATTCCATCCCTTGAGGCTTATTTTGAACAAGACAACTATTTGTATCTCGTACAACAGTTTGTCGATGGCGATAATTTATTAAAGCTTTTGCAAAATGGGGGAATTTGGCAAGAAAAGCAAGTTAAGGAACTATTACTCGAACTTCTACCTGTTCTCAAGTTTATT
This sequence comes from Microcoleus sp. S28C3, assembly GCF_036700785.1. Taxonomy (NCBI): domain Bacteria; kingdom Bacillati; phylum Cyanobacteriota; class Cyanophyceae; order Oscillatoriales; family Microcoleaceae; genus Microcoleus; species Microcoleus sp. S28C3. The sequence continues at coordinate 57,991 of NZ_JAUBPO010000035.1, forward strand.
CACGAACAAAAAATCATTCATCGAGATATCAAGCCGGAAAATATTATGCGCCGTCGCAGTGACGGTTTGTTAGTGCTGATTGATTTCGGAGTTTCCAAACAGTTGTCGGGAACAGTGATGTCAAAACCGGGAACACAAATTGGTACCCAGGGTTATGCACCATTTGAACAAATGCAAAGGGGTGAAGCTTATCCAGCCAGCGATTTGTTTAGCTTGGGGGCGACGGCTTTTCATCTGCTGACGGGGTTACATCCTTATTATTTGTTTTTGGATTATGGTTATAGTTGGACTGAAAATTGGCAGCAACATTTGAAAAAGCCGATAGACAAGGGATTAGAATTGATTTTATCTAAGTTGTTGGCAAAAGATATCCAGCAGCGCTATCAATCAGCAGATGAAGTTTTAAGAGATTTTCAACGTCAGTCAAGACCAACTCCCATACCGACATCAACTCGCACAATTCCTGTGATTCCACAGCGCACTTCGGCGTCACAGACTAAGAAAATACAAACTAACACAACCAGGCGATATTTATTGCAATTGGCGGGTTTTGCTGGGGGATCATTTGTAATCTCTGCGCTCATCCGTCAAAGTTTGTTGAACAACAAATCTTCTTCTTCTCCACCTTCATCAAATAATGAGCCGCCATCTCCTGAATCATCGCCTAAAAAATCATCTCCAAAAACTACAGCCAAAAATTCATCGCCTCAAGCATCCCCAGAACCTGTAGCCGAAAGTCCATCTCCAAAACCCGCACCAGAAACTCCAACACCTCAGCCATCTTCCAATGCTTTAAAAAGCTTTACTTTTGAAACAGTGACAGTCAACTCCACGGGGCAAATCGCCAGCCGCAGTCAAGGACAAGCACGGGTTTTTATAGAAAATGTTGGCAATGGTGTCACTCTCGATATGGTTGCAATTCCTGGAGGCAATTTCGTAATGGGTTCCCCAAATACGGAAGCAGGACGAAGTGACGATGAAGGGCCGCAGGGGACTGTGAATATCCCTGCTTTTTTTATGGGTAAATATGAGGTCACTCAAGAACAATACCAAGCGGTGATTGGAAATAACCCTGCTCATTTCAAAGGTGCGAAACGTCCTGTCGAACAAGTTAACTGGGATGAGGCTGTGAAATTCTGCCGGAAACTTTCTGAAAAAACAGGCAAGGCTTATCGTTTACCTTCGGAAGCCGAATGGGAATATGCTTGTCGCGGGGGAACTACAACGCCTTTCTATTTTGGTGACACGATTACGCCGGATTTAGTTCTTTATAATGGCGATTATCCCTACGGTGCTGCGCCGAAGGGGCTTTATCGTCAACGAACAACGGATGTGGGCAGTTTTCCACCGAATCCGTTTGGTTTATACGATATGCACGGGAATGTTTGGGAATGGTGCAGCGATAAGTGGCATGGTAATTATAACGCCGCACCGACTGACGGAAGTTCTTGGGAAACTGGAACAGATAATAACCGTGTGCTGCGTGGTGGTTCCTGGACCGACGCTGCGGTCTCTTGCCGTAGTGCCTATCGTATCCCCTCCTCGGCGGTCGGCAGGTCGTGGGGCTTAGGTTTTCGCGTGGCGGTAGCGTCGGTTTCTTCCTCGTCCTAGTTTCCGCGTAGTAGTGGTAGGGTGCGTCGTATTGAAAAATCTGCAAATCAAATCGACAATCTCGCAGCGACACACCCCGAGAGTCAGTCAGGTGCGTCGCCATCTCAAACCTATAAATTCCATCGAATATCCCACAGATCCGCACCCTACAAACACTGTTGACCTGCTATTATCAAGATAGACGCATCGTAGGAAAACAACCGATGACACTAATAGAATTACTCCCTACCATTAGAAAACTGTCTGCGATCGAGAAACGAGAGTTAATCCGTATTCTTATGGCGGAAGAAGATATCAGTCAGACTATTTTTCCTTTGGAACCTTACAAGACTTACTACTTACCAACTCCCTACGATACTTTTGGTGCTGGTGCAGCTTTGATGCAGGCAATGAATCTGGCTAACAGCGACGAAAAGTGAGTATTATGCGATTTCAATACTCTACCAATCACCCCTCTCAAGATGAGTTTGACAGTTTACCGCGCATTCCCTTGATTCTGCGCCACAATAACCAGGGAGTCGAAGTTGTTGGGTTAGTAGACAGCGGTGCAACCGTGAGTGTATTGCCTTACCAAATAGGAATTCAGCTTGGCTTAGTCTGGGATGACAGCAAAGCAATTATTCAACTGGCTGGTAACGTTGGTAATCAACCAGCGATGCCAGTATTTTTCATGGCCCAAATAGGGGAGTTTGCTCCGGTAAGATTAGTATTTGCTTGGGCAAAAAGTGATAGTGTATCATTGATTCTGGGACAGACAAATTTTTTCTTAGAATTTGACGTTCACTTTTATCGTTCTCGACTTGAGTTTGATATTGAGCTGAAGCGTTAATTTCCACCATAATTTATTGGCACGGTTCACTCCTGTCCTACTTATCCTTCAATTCAGTCACAGCCAACTATAGCTACACAATTCATAAATCCCCAAATTTATATGACAATCGAAGAATTAGAAGTACAACTCCTGGCCTTAACGGCGATCGAAAAAGCTGAGGCGATCGGCATTTTAACTCAAAGCCTGAAAAACAGCGGCCGCCCGATAACTAAAACTCCCGGCGTGATGGGCGGTGATGCTTGTATTGACAAAACTCGCATTCCCGTTTGGTTGCTCGCCAGCTATCGCAATGACGGCGCTACCGATGCTTTTATCTTAGACTGCTACCCCCATCTCAGTGCTGCTGATTTGGTAAATGTTTGGGCTTATACTGAAGCTTATCCTGACGAAATTGAGTCAGCAATTCGACAGCAAGATGATGCTGACGAAATCTTAGATATACCTGAAAATATCCAATAAACCTATGGCACGTCTCTATGCAGACGAACACTTTCCCCGACAAGTTGTGCAAAATCTGCGATCTTTGGGCCATGATATCCTGACTGTTCAAGAAGCAGGAAATGCTGGACTACCTGATGAGGATGTATTAGTATTTGCCATCAGTGACAATCGAGCTGTTTTGACCATCAACCGACGCGATTTCTTTCAACTGCACAAGCTGAAGCCTGACCATTGCGGTATTATTGCCTGCACGCGAGATGACGATATGCCTAGACTGAGTGCGAATATTAATGATGCGTTATCTACTGCTGAGATAATGACGGGAAAAGTGATTCGTGTCTATCGTTCTGGGCCGCCGTCCATATCTTAATTGAATTTAATAATTCTATGACTGCTACAGCCGTGAAGCGTAGCTATCCCGTAGGGAATCGCCCTTTAAAACATTTTTGCATAGAAGACTTGAAAAGTGCCGACCTCGCAGGCATTTCTCTAATCCCCCAACCTTTAACCTTGCGTTTAGACTTTACCTTCGGCACCGGGATTTATGATACTGCGATCGAATTCTATCAACTCGTTCATCAGGTAATCTCTCAACCAGTCAACTCCGACTCAGAAGAGTCTTGCTTCTGGGTGGGTAACGCAGAATAGACCTCTTGCGAAATTCTCAGGCGATCGCTAATTTATCTTCAAAGAAAGTTCATAATTATAAATACCAGCAAT
>NZ_JAUBPO010000036.1:0-15768 GCF_036700785.1 Microcoleus sp. S28C3
TTAATAAATCCTCAACATCTAAAAAACTGGTTTACTAAATGCTGTTACTGTCAGCTATAAACCTGCAATCTGCTGTAGGTAGATGGTAGTTGGTGGTACAACTTCCAGTTTCTACCAGATGGTCGTACCTGTCTCTTTAGTACACTTGTACGACCGTTTCGTCATCTTTTTACTTTGATTTATTCGCCACAGGAGACGTAAGTAAAATTTTCTATTGGGAGTTTAGACTAACCGCACTTTGAGGCGCGGTTAGTCTAAACTCCAGTAGATCAAGGATTTGAGCATTTATTTTCTAACAGAATGACTGAAATCAAGGTTTTTGGTAAAAGTCTTATGATATAACCATCCCAGATTATTTTCTGCCGAAACTGACAAAAGAGGGTTAATTCTTCTTTCTTCCTTCTTCCTTCTTCCTTCTTCCCTCTTCCTTCTTCCTTCTTCCTTCTTCTAGAAAAAGTCGATCGCCCGCCATGCAAAATCCCGGAGATTTGGTGACTGTAAAAGCAGCCATCAAACCCCCAGGATTTAAATTTTTCCTCTTAAACGAGGCTCAAATTATTGCCAATGGGTGTTGGCTCAATCAGCAGTAGCCAATTCGGTACTGCCACCGCCGCGCTTCCGCGTCAGGGTATTGAAAAGCATCTGACCGACTGCTTTAATCAAATTGCCTTCTAACTCCATGAACATCTTCATGTTCATGCCAAAAGCTGCATTAGCTTCGTCAACAATTCGCTCTGCTGTTGCTTCGTCAATCGGCAGTTCGTTCATTGCCTGACGGTAGTTAGCCTTGAATTCTTTTTCATCAGGAATATCCTGGAATTCATAGAAAGCAGTGCCTTCTCCCTCGGTAAGATTCATCCCGCGCTGGGCAATTCCCTTCAGGATTTGTCCGCCGGATAAATCGCCAAGGTAGCGAGTGTAAGAGTGAGCTACTAACAGTTCCGGTGCGGTGGCCGAAATCTCGCGAATTCGCTCCACATAAGCTTTAGCTGCGGCTGACGGGGCTACTTGTTCGCGCCAATTCGCACCGTAGTAGTAAAATAAATCTTGCTCTAAGCTTTGTTTGCGATTCAACTCAGAAAAGTAAATTTTTGAAACAACCGGGTGCTGCTTTTGGCGTTCCATTTCCTCTTCCATTGCCGAGTAGACAAAGTAGAGGTTTCCTACTAACTTCCGGTAAGAAGTTTTTTCTACAACGCCTTTTAAAAAACACTTGACAAAACCGACGTTTTCTGCCATTGTGTGGGACTTTTTCGTTCCCTCACGCAATTTGGTCGCTAAATTGATGCTCATGCTATATTGTCCAACCTTCTATTTTTGTGGTAGTTGATGGATGCGCCAAAAATCTAAAATTTACCTAAGCATTTACCTTAGATCGATTTGATGAGAGATTGTATTAATTTTTATAACAAAACCTAGAGAAATTAAACGGCCCTAATGCCCGATCGCCCGAAAGGGCAGAAGGCATCAGGGCCGCAAAAGTTTAGTCATTAGCCCTCAGCCATTAGCTGTTAGCTAATGACAAATGACTAATGATTAATTTAGATGTCCAAGTCGAGGAGGTTGAGTTTGGGGCCGTAGGTTTCGATGAATTCGCGGCGGGGGGCGACACGATCGCCCATTAAGATCGTAAAGATGCGATCGGCCTCAGCAGCGTCTTCAATTTCCACCCGTTTCAGCGTCCGAGTTTCTGGGTTCATCGTGGTATCCCACAACTGTGTCGGCATCATTTCGCCCAAACCTTTGAATCGCTGAATGGTGTAGTTCGCATTCGCCGGAAATTCATTGCGGACGAGATTGTTCATTTCGCGATCGCTGTAACAGTAGTAATGATTGCGTCCGCGTTCCACTTTATAGAGAGGAGGGCAAGCAATATAGATGTAACCTTGTTCTACAAGTGCGCGCTGATAGCGGTAGAAGAAAGTCAGCAACAGCGTGCGGATGTGGGCACCATCAACGTCAGCGTCAGTCATAATTACGATGTGGTGATACCGCAATTGACCCGGATCGAATTCTTCGCCTTTGATGCCCAAACCCAGGGCTGTAATTAACGATTGAATTTCGTTATTTTTGTAGATTTTGGCGTCGTCGGTTTTCTCAATGTTGAGAATTTTACCGCGCAAAGGCAGGATTGCTTGGAACTGGCGATCGCGCCCTTGTTTTGCCGATCCGCCTGCCGAATCCCCCTCCACCAGGTAGATCTCAGACAGGGCGGGGTCTCTGGAACTACAGTCCGCTAATTTGCCAGGCAAAGGAGACGATTCTAAGACTGATTTTCGGCGCACTAAATCGCGGGCGCGGCGGGCGGCTTCAGCGGCCTTAAATGCCTGAATTGCTTTTTCCAAAATAGCGTCAGCTACCTGGGGGCGAAACTCCAAATATTCTGTCAATACTTCGCCTACCAAGGAATCAACAATTCCCCGAACTTCTGTATTTCCTAGCTTAGTTTTAGTTTGGCCTTCAAATTCCGGGTCTGGGACTTTGACCGAAATCACTGCTGTCAAACCTTCGCGAACGTTTTCGCCGGCGAGGTTGGGTTCGTGTTCTTTGATCTTGTTGCGCTTGCGGGCGATCGAATTCATCGTCCGCGTCAAAACAGCTTTCAAACCTTCTAAGTGCGTGCCTCCGTCGATCGTCCGAATGTTGTTAGCAAAACCTAGAACGTTGTCGCTAAAAGCATCGACGCACCACTGCAAAGCCACTTCTATCTGCACGTTGTTGCGTTCTCCTTGCACGTAGATCACTTCTTCGTGCAGAGGCTGCTTTTCGCGGTTCATGTAGGCGATATATTCCTTGATTCCGCCCTCGTAACAGTATGTTTCGATGCGAGGTTCGCTACTTTTGAGCAGTTCCAAACGGTGGTCGCTAAACGTAATTCTCACGCCCGCATTCAAGTAACCCAATTCTCGCAAGCGCCCGGCCAGTGTAGTGTAATCAAATTCAATGCCAGTGCTAAATATTTGAGTATCTGGCAAGAAAGAAACTGAAGTGCCGGTGCGAGTGCCTTTGTTGGGCTTGGCATTAAGTTCAGTAACTGGATTGCCTCTTTCGTAGCGCTGTAAATGTTCTTTTTGGTCGCGCCAAACTGTCACTTCTACCCACTCGGACAGCGCGTTAACAACAGAAATACCTACACCGTGCAATCCTCCAGAAACCTTGTAGCCACCACCGCCAAATTTACCGCCGGCGTGAAGTACAGTCATTACTGTTTCTATTCCCGATTTGCCAGTCTTGGCAACGATGCCGGTCGGAATACCCCGGCCGTCGTCTGTCACGGTAACGGAACCGTCGGCGTTGATGTCAATCTCGATGTGAGTGCAGTGGCCAGCCAGCGCCTCATCTATGGAATTGTCCACAACCTCGTAAACTAGATGGTGGAGTCCTCGCGGGCCGGTGGTACCGATGTACATCCCCGGTCGTTTACGGACTGCTTCGAGACCTTCGAGAACTTGAATCTGGTCGGCGCTGTAGCTGCTGGTCATACAAAAATAGCTCCAATAATGAGGCCTAAAGCCCCGAAAGCTTATAAAATAGGAAAACTCCTAAAATTATAGCACAAAACCGTTAAAGGCGATGCTAGGGCTTTCTGAAGGGAAATTTATCGGGGGGAGGGAGGGGAATAGTTTTGAGATTGCTTGAGGACTGCCCAGCCCGATCGCAGTGAATCAGTTTAGGAGAGAGGGGAAAGCATTGATAGGAGAGGATTTGAGAGTTTTTATAGGGAAATGTGCGACAGCTTATGCCTAGATTAATTACGATTTGCGGGGCGACGGCGACTGGGAAGTCGGGAGTGGCTGTGGCTGTGGCTTCGCGACTGCAATCCTCGATCCTGAGTGCGGACTCCCGTCAAGTGTACCGCGAATTTGACATCGGAACGGCAAAACCGACGGCGGTCGATCGCACTTGTGTACCGCATAACTTAATTGACATCTGCGATCCGACAGAAACTCTGACATTAGCAGATTACCAACAGCAAGCTCAAAAATTAATTGCTGATGTCGATTTTCCTGTTTCTCCCCCGCTGTTGTTGGTGGGAGGGACGGGCTTATATATTAAATCGATCGTGCGCGGTTTGAAAATTCCGAGGGTAGCGCCGATGCCCGAATTGCGATCGCAACTTGCAGAACTCGGACAATCTCAATGTTACGCGATGTTGCAGCAGGTCGATCGGTCTGCCGCTGAGAAAATTCACCTCAATGATTCCGTCAGAACTTTAAGAGCACTGGAAGTATTTTATGTCACCGGTCGCTCTATTTCCGAGCAGCAGGGTGAAAATCCTCCCAATTATCCTATTTTACAAATTGGGTTGGATTGCGCGATCGATGTTTTGGTCGATCGTATCAAACAGCGCGCCGAACAAATGCTAGAACGCGGTTGGATCGGTGAAGTAGAATATTTGTGTAAAAAATACGGCTGTGACTTGCCATTATTGAACACGCTGGGCTATCAGGAAATGAAACAATATTTGGCTGGCGACATTAAGCTTGAAGAAGCTAAAGAATTAACAATTTTGCACACGCGGCAATTTGCTAAACGTCAGCGCACCTGGTTTCGCGCTTATCCTGAAATTGAATGGTTTGATGTTAGCGCACCGGATTTGTTGGAGCGAGTTTGGCAGAGAGTGCAGGAATTTATGAAATGATTTTATATCGAACTTAAAGATATTTTTAACCGCAGATGGATGCTGATGTAATTTAAATTGATTTGCTAGTTTTTAAACTACAGTAAGTCGAATTTTTGCGTTAACTTTGACTCGGTAAAATTTCTCTAATTCTTTGCCGAAACAAACGCACCGCCGCCCGCTGTCCGACTGTTCGGCTTTGTTCGATGAAACCGGGAATTTCTGCAACAGGTAAAAAGGGAAAAGCTAAACTGCGATCGCACACTTCATATTTCCCTTCTACAAGTTGATAAACTTGCAGAGATTCCCGCCGATACCTCCAGATTTCGGGCACGCCAATTGCAGCATAAATTGTAAACTTATTCACAGATGAATTCGTGTAATCCGACTCTATTGCTAAATCAGGCGGCGGGTCATTTGGCAAATTGATATTTCTACCTCGAACTAAAGATTCATTTTGAATGTAGAAACAGGAATCAGGTTCTACAGCACGAGTTAAATCTTCTCGTTCAAGAGTCAGCGAACCGAGACTCCTAAGTTCAATTTCCAGCTCATCTACAATGGCTTCCACAAAGCTTTCTATCAGTCGTTTGGGTTCTTCGTGTTCTTCCAGCGGCATCCTGATTTCTAATACTCCTTCATCGTAAGCAATTCTCCAAGTTCTATCGTCCCCAACATCTGCCAGCAATGCTTTAAAAGTTGACCAACTGACACCTTTTAAAATAACTCGGTTTTCTGGGGTAGTTTGCTGCTCTACGGGAGTTGATGTTGTTGTTACCATTTAACAATTCCTTGATAGCTTCATCAATTTTTATTATAGAGGATAATAGGATGTTTTTTCTCGTTCCCAGGCTCTGCCTGGAAATGCCTGAATCCGAGGCTCTGCCTCGCGGGAATAAGGAGGCAGATCCTCAGGATATGCGTTCCTAGGCAGAGCCTAGAAACGAGGGGAAATCTGTCAATTAACTGTACAAACTAGCTACATATTCGCCGTAACCGTTATAGGGCAAAGTCGGGCGAGTTTCCCACGACCAACTGTTACCTGGGCCGACTATCCGTTCGCTGGCCTGCGACCATCTGGGGTGCGGCTTGTCGGGTTCGACATTTGCTTCAAAAGCGTATTCGTTGGGCCCGATTGTATTCCAAAAAGTGGCGGGCTGTTGTTCGACAAATTCAATTTTGACGATCGACTTTGCGCCCTTAAAACCGTACTTCCAAGGAATCACTTGCCGCAGCGGCGCACCATTTTGCTTAGGTAATTGTCGGCCGTACAAGCCTGTGGCAAAAAATGCTAAATCGTTTGCCATTTCTTCAATTCGCATTCCCTCGGTATAAGGCCAAGGATAAAATTGCGAAAATACGCTGGCACCTTTGGTAATTTTGGGGTCGTAAAATGAGGTGAAACGAACAAATTTGGCATTTGATGTCGGTTCGACATCAGCCATCAACAATTTCATCGGAAATCCTACCCAAGGAACTACCATCGCCCAGGCTTCGACGCAGCGAAATCGATAAACTCGTTCTTCGATGGGAAATTTTTTGTAGAGGTCGTCAATATCATAAGTGCGGGGATTTTTTACTAAACCGCCTACTTCTACTTTCCAGTTTTCTGTGGGCAAAGCTTGAGCGGCTTGCCAAATAGATTTTGTACCGCCGTATTCGTAAAAATTGTTGTATTTTGTAGCTAAGGCTTCGTCGGTAATCGCTCGATCGACTTTCGCAAAGGCAGGATTCCGGCTCAATCCCGAATATGCTTCGGTTGAGCTTTGATCCAGAGCAGTTTTTGAGCTAGCATTGCTTTGGCAGCCTGTCAGCGGTAGCAGCGAAGCAGTCACCCCGGCGCCAATTAAATTGGTCATGAAGCGGCGGCGGTTGAGAAAGGCTGTTTCTGGGGTAATTTGGGGATCGAAAATTTCCCAAGATTTGGGGACGCGAATTAACGGCATAAGTAATAGTTAAAAGTTAGTAGTTAGTTGGGCAAATTTTGCCTGAGTTTTAATCAGTCAATCAATCGATTTTAGATTTTAGATTGACTCGATAGAACAAAGGAGCAATGATATTTGGCAAGGCCTGGCGATCGCAATGAAAGTATTCGCAATGACAGTATAACGTAATTCGGTCACAGCGAATCCCGCCGATCGCTCGATCGACCTATTAAACCTCGCTCGCAGGAAAGTCAGCAATTATTTACGCGCGATCGACCGCAGCAATTGTGGCGAAAATCTGGGAAACAATTATGATCAAGCAAAGATTCCAATTATTTAATTTGTCCACAGGAAGCGGCACGCACCGCCCCGCTTTCCTCCCCCACCAGCAATAATGTCGGACGGGGGGTCTCCAGCGGAAAGACAAATGAGTTACTGCACCAATCCCAATTGCCAGAACCCCCAAAATCTCGATCGCGCGACAGTCTGTAAAAGTTGCGAGTCGAATTTGCTGCTAAAAGGCCGCTACCGAGTCTTTCACACCCTCGGTCAAAGTCTCACTTGCCGCACCTTCTTAGCAGTCGATGAAGACCAACCTTCGCAACCCCGCTGCGTCATTCAACAGTTCTGCGGATCAGCAGCCGCGGACGGTCAAAACCAGCTAAACCGGACATTTCTAGGCTCAGCCTCAGTTCTCGACGAGTTGGGCAAACATCCCCAAATACCGAAACTACTGGCATCTTTTGAACTCGAAGGCTGCCAGTATTTAGTGCAAGAATACATCGAAGGCCGCAATTTAGCCGATCGGCTTTCAGAAAAAGGTGTTGTTAAAGAAATTCACATTTGGTATCTGCTGAGCGAATTGTTGCCAGTCCTGCAATTTGTTCACGACAATCAACTGATTCACCGAGATATCAAACCCTCCAATATTATTCACCGCAAATCTCCTCCAGCATCCCCAGCTTTGGTAGGGAAAGAGCATCTGCATTCCCTGTCCGGGGAAGGTGGTTCAGGGCTAGTTTTAGTCGATTTCGGTGCGGCAATTCCGGCAAACAGCGGGCCGCTCAAAACAGAAACTGTGATAGGTTCTGCCGAATACGCGGCCCCGGAACAAATTAAAGGTCAAGCGATTAAGAGCAGCGACATCTACAGTTTGGGCGTCACTTGCGTTCACTTGTTAACGGGAATGTCGCCCTTTGATTTGTTTGACATCAAAGCGGACAGTTGGGCCTGGAGGCATTATTTGAAAGTACCAGTTTCGGCGCGACTCGGCCGCATTCTGGATAAAATGGTGCAGCGAGAACCATCAAAACGCTATCGATCGACCGAGGCAATTCTCAAAGACATGAAATACGGCCCGGCACCGGTAGACGTGATTCTCAGCAAACCCAAGTGGACTTTAGCCATGTGGGGAGGAGCGACGGTTGCCCTGCTGTCGGTAGTGCTGGGTTCTCGCTTGCCATCTCCAGTACCGCAGGCTTTCACTTCTTCTGAGCCTGCTTCTAGCATTCCCGAAATTCGGTTCAATCCGCCCCCGATGCAAAATTTTCGGGGTGAGGCATCGCAGTCACGGCCAGCAGTGCGGACTCTGGCGGATCGAGACAAAAACCCGGTTTGGGCGGTAGCAGTCGCTCCCAACGGTCGCGTGATTGTCAGCGGGAACAACGACGGCACAATTCACCTGCTGCACAAGCGTCACGGCAAGCTGCTCAAGGTTTTAGCAGGACATTTGGGGCCCGTGTGGTCGGTGGCCGTCAGTCCCGACGGCAGGACGATCGCCAGCGGCGGCGTTGACGGTACGATTAAATTGTGGAATTTCTATTCTGGCAGGTTAATTCAGACTTTGGACGGACACCAAGACGGCGTGTTCTCGGTGGTTTTCAGTCCCGACAGCCAAACCGTAGCCAGTGTCGGTAAGGACAAAACTTTGAAGCTGTGGCAAGTCGAAGGCGGGGCTGAGTTGGAAACTCTCAAGCGGGTTTTTGACGAGGTGCAGTCGGTGGCTTTCAGTCCCGATCGAGAAACTTTGGCGATCGGCAGCAGCGACGGTAAGATCAACCTGTGGAACTGGCACACTGGGGAATTGAAAGAAACTATTTGGGGTCATTCCGAAGGGGTTTGGTCTCTGGCCATCAGCCCGGACGGTCAAACTCTCGCCAGCGGCAGTTGGGACAAGACGGTGAAGTTGTGGGATATTAGCCCCAATAATCAGTCCGGGCAGCCCAACGGTTATCTGCTGCGGACTTTGATCGGCCATTCCGACAAGGTTAAGTCCTTGGCTTTCAGTCCCGACGGAGACAAGCTAGCCAGCGCCGATTTGAGCGGGACTATCAAGCTGTGGCGGATGGGTTCCGGCGAAATGACGGGCACGCTGAAGGGTCATTCTACTTGGGTGGAATTGGCTTTTAATCCTCAGGACAAAACTCTGATCAGCGGCAGTTTTGACGACACGATTAAGGTGTGGCGGCTGTCTCCTTAATTTGTTCGATTGTCCGCTATAAAATTATCAGAATCCCCAACCAAAATCAAAGATTCTGGTTGGGGATTCTGATAATCGGCGATTGAAATCGCTGCTGGTATACAAACTTTTATCCGCTCCTAGCTGACTAAAGTATATATTTAGGCAGTCCCGCCGTTAACGCGGATATTTTGTCCGGTAATCCACCGCGCTTGTTCGCTGCACAAAAAAGCCGTCACATCGGCAATATCTTCAACTTTTCCGAGTCTTCCCAAAGCAGCCATTTGAGTAAATCTTTGTATTTGTTCGGCGGTTTTGCCGACTGTAAAGAGTTCTGTATCCGTTGGGCCCGGAGAAATCACATTAACTGTAATTTGGCGATCGCCCAATTCTTTCGCCAGCGATCGAGTTAGCTGTTCCACCGCGCCTTTTGTCGCCACATAAGCCCCGTAAGTTGGCAGTAGCATCACCGTTGTCGAACTGGAAAAATTGACAATTCTTCCTCCCTCCGCCATGCGTTTAGCAGCTTCTTGACAAGCAAAAAACGTGCCTTTGACGTTAATTGCAAAAAGATTATCGAACTCTGCTTCGGTAACTTCCGCGACTGGTTTGTTAATCATTGTTCCGGCATTATTGACTAAAATATCGACTTGTGCGTAGGTTTCGAGAGTGCGATCGAACAAATTGCAAATTTCTGCGGTTTTGCTGACATCGGCTTGCACGGCTAATGCTTTGCCACCTGCTGCTTCAATCGCTGACACAACCTCTTTAGCCTGCTCAGCTCCTTTGGCGTAGTTGATGACAACCGATGCGCCTTCTTGGGATAATCGGAGGGCGATCGCGCGTCCAATTCCCCGCGATGCACCAGTCACAATTGCCACTTTTCCTGCTAGTGATGCCATGAGATTTCCTCTGCAATTAGCGTTGATACTGGTTCAAAATAATCATACTATTTTTTTCCGCATTCCGGTACAAAAACAAATTTAAAATCTCAAATAATCAGAATATCCCTCGAAATCGCGGTTGCTAACTAACACTTGTGGTAAAGTAGTGTCGGCTGTTAAAGTAAAATCTATGAGCGTAAATTCCGAGTTAGCAGAGCAGTATTTGTCAGCGGGCGAGACCCTCCAGAAATCAGGAAAACTTGAGGAGGCGATCGCTCAATATCAAAGAATACTAGCGCTCAAAACGGATGAGGCTGTTGCGCTCAACAAGATAGCAGAAATTTATTACGCGCAACAGAAATATGTAGAGGCGATCGCCTCCTGTTACCAAGCACTTCGCCACCAACCGAATTTCGCCGCCGCCTACAAAACTATAGGGAATATCCTGCAAGGCCAAGGCAAAATAGACGCGGCAATTCGTGCATACTCCAAGGCGATCGAATTCGATCCTAATTTTGTCGAAGCATATGTTAATTTGGGCAGTATGTTTTACAAACAAGGTCGGCTCGATGACGCCATAACTTACTACCAAAAATCTATTGCTCTTCAACCAGATTTAGCTGTCGCTTATTGGAATTTAGGCAAAAGTTTGGAAGCTCAAGGTCGAATCAATGAAGGTTTATTTTATCAAAAAAAAGCTCTAAATTTACAGCCGGACTTAGAAGGTAGAAGCAATTTAGTAAAAAATAACACTTAATGAAGAGGAATGTTATAGTCGGAATAATTCAAACATTAACGATGCAAGCTGGATCGAAATGGAAATCAACCAGAATCCGCTGGAATTGCTAACGGCTAAAGTACGAGAAACTGTTGCCGATACCCAAAACTTAGCCAACGAAATCGCAGCTAAAGTTGAGGAAAGTGCAACTGTATTAACGGCGTGGGTACAATCAGCGCCAAGTTCAATGGTTAGTGCTGGGGCGATCGCCACTCAAGAAGCTTTTAAAATAGCACATAACATCCGTTTTGAAAACCTGCCAAGAAATCTGCAATTCAAATTTGCTAGGGCTGGGGTGCGTGACGGAATGCGAAATGTTCAAGAAGCAGCAAAAGTATTTGAATCCATACCCGCCCAAATTCGTGCCCAAGGCCCAGAAGCAATTCGCAACTTCTGTCAAGATAAAGATTGGAGTCACATCCAAGCACACGTCAATGGAGGCGGAAGCGAAGCTGCTAACGGGATTTTTGAATATTTTTGGGTGAATCGTGCTCGCGGTGGTGCAGACATGACTGCCGCAGAATTAGCAGTCGCTAAGCAAGTTTTAGCGGATGCAGCGTTTAAAGCAGCAGTTGCCGAAATCGTTGGGGCTGCAATGAAAGGGGCGATCGCCGCAGCAGTAATTGAGTTAATATTTTCTATCTTAGAAAATTCGCTATTGTGTGTGGAAGGCAAAATTACCCAGTCAGAGTTAGTCGAACAAGTCGCCGCTGCCACCGCCAAAGCTGGCATTGCTGGCGGTGTTATTACTGGCATTCTGTTAACGCTGTGCATGATATTTCCCCCCATTGCCGCGCTTTTAGGTGCCGCAGCGATGCCCTTGGCGGTTGCAGGTATTGGTTTTATGGGAATTCGCGCCTGGGAAATCTTTTGTCACGGCGATCGACTATTTGGTATTACTGAACAAACACAAAAATTTCTGGGGCTGACTGAAGCGACAATTTAAACAGTTGACAGTTATGATACCCGAATCAAACCGTTTATGAAGCGCGGATTTAAGACTCTATTCATTAGGTTATTTATGTCCGCGCTTTTGGGTGGCGGTTGCTTGTAGCAACATTTTCAGATGATGGGGAAATATAAATAGAATGGATTCAGTAGCAAAAACTCAAGATCAGCAGCATCCGCAATACAAACGCGATCGAGCCAGTGTCGATACTTTATTAGCAGGAGAAGCAACCGACTACAATTTATCGGAATTAGCAAGATTAATAATTCGCTACCGAGGCTTTCCCGGCGCTAGAGATATTCAATCCGACTTAAAAAAAGTCCTGCAAAAATGGAATCATACCGAAGAAACTCTTTATGAACAAACCCGTCAAATTCACACTAAAGGAGAAGTTTACAGGAAACAAAAAAGCGATCAAGAAGATTGGCTTTAATCTCAAATCTGCAACTTCCAGGAAGAGCCTGGAAGCAACAGTCAACAGTCAACAGTCAACAGTCAACTGTCAACTGTTAACTATTTTCAAACCATCTCTGGCGAAACTTGCATTGCCGGCTGCGGCTGGAACTGGAACAGCGAATAAACCACATTGCGGCGGATATCCGTCATCATGTCCAAAAACAGCTCGTAACCTTCAGTTTTGTACTCGATTAGCGGGTCTTTCTGCCCGTAACCGCGCAGCCCTACAGACTCGCGCAAAGCATCCATTTGTTGCAAGTGTTCCCGCCACAAAGTATCAATTTGCTGCAAAATAAAGAACCGTTCCGCATCTCGCATCAATTCAGCTCGGATTGCATTAACTTCCGCTTCTTTAATGTCGTAAGCATTGCGGACTTGTTCGTGCAGGAATGTTTTAATTTCCTCAACGGACAAATCTTCTAGCTGATCCGGTGTCATGTCAGCCAGCAGATAAACAAATTCCTTCACCTTGCTAACAAGTTTGTCGAGTTCCCATTCTTCCGAAGGTAAATCGGGATTGATGTATGCTCCCACGATGTCGTCCATCGTCTGTTCGGCATATCTAATTACCTGTTCCTTGGAGTCCAAACCTTCCAATACTCGGCGGCGTTCCGCATAGATTGCTCGACGTTGATTGTTCATCACTTCGTCGTATTCAAATACCTGCTTGCGGATGTCGTAATAGTAGGTTTCGACTTTTTTCTGAGCGCCTTCGAGGGAACGAGTCAGCATTCCAGATTCGATCGGCATATCTTCCTCAACACCGAAAGCCTTCATCAAACCGGCCACCCGTTCGCCGCCGAAAATCCTGAGCAAATTGTCTTCCAAACTCAAGAAAAACCGCGTAGAACCAGGGTCTCCTTGGCGTCCCGCCCGGCCGCGCAACTGATTGTCGATCCGGCGCGATTCGTGGCGTTCGGTACCGATGACGTGCAAGCCTCCCAACTGCACGACTTCATCGTGTTCGGTGCTGGTAAAAGCATCGTATTCCTTGCGGGTTAAATTGTAAGCTTCCCGCAATTTTTGAATTACCGGGTCTTTTGTCGGCGCTTTTTCCGAAGCTATAGCCACGATATCATCGGCTTGCAATTCCGTGAGCGATCGCGCGCCGTACTCCTTCACCGCCAATTCCACCGCCGCCACGAGCATTTGTTCGGCATTTTTCGATAGCTGCGTCGGGAAAATCTGCGCCGAAGCTTTCCAAGACTTTACCTTTTTCTTAGTCGGATCAAAACCTTGAGGTGCGGGGCGGCCGCCAATACCAGGCACTTGCACCACCGAAAAATCGTCGTCATCCTCGGGTTGCACAATTCGGGGCATAAGATACTCGCGCAACTTCAGGCGGCCCATGTACTCAGAATTACCGCCCAAAATGATGTCTGTACCGCGCCCGGCCATGTTCGTGGCGATCGTCACAGCGCCTTTGCGTCCGGCTTGAGCGATAATTTCTGATTCCCGCTCCACATTTTCCGGTTTAGCATTGAGCAAATTGTGAGGAATTTTGCGTTCCAGCAGCAGCCGCGACAGCAACTCCGACTTTTCCACGCTCGTAGTACCCACCAGCACCGGCCGACCGATTTCGTGCATTTCCGCGCAGTCTTGGGCGATCGCATTCCACTTACCGGCCTCTGCCTTGTAAACCATATCCGAAAGGTCAGTGCGGCTCGTAATCCGGTTAGTGGGAATCAGCGTCACTTCCAGATTGTAAATCTTCTCAAACTCCGTCTCCTCAGTCTTTGCCGTCCCAGTCATCCCCGACAGCTTCGGATAAAGCAAAAAGAAATTCTGATAAGTAATAGTCGCCAGCGTCTGAGTTTCCGGCTGAATTTCCGCCCGTTCCTTCGCTTCGATCGCCTGGTGCAAACCGTCGCTCCAGCGGCGTCCCGGCATCACCCGGCCGGTAAACTCATCCACAATCACGACTTCGCGATCGGGAGTGACGATGTAGTTAATATCCTTAATAAACAATTCCTTCGCCTTAATCGCATTAAAAATGTAATGCGCCCAAGGGTCAGCCGGGTCGTACAAATCCGTAACACCCAACAACCGCTCAGCTTCACCAAACCCTTCATCGGTCAACAGCACATTCCGAGCCTTTTCGTCAACCTCGTAATGTTCTTCATTTTCCTTTCTCAGAGCAGCAGCTACCTCAGCCGCCCGCATATACTTCTCGCTGGGGCGTTCCACCTGGCCGGAAATAATTAGAGGCGTCCGTGCTTCATCGATCAGCACCGAGTCAACCTCGTCAATCACGCAGAAATTAAAAGGACGCTGCACTACATCTTCCATGACAGTAGCCATGTTGTCGCGCAAATAATCAAAGCCGACTTCGCTGTTAGTGGCGTAGGTAATATCGCAGCTATAATTTTTCTTTCGTTCCACCTGATCCATGCCCTGCTGAATCAGTCCGACAGTCAGTCCCAGGAAGCGGTGCACCTGTCCCATCCATTCCGCATCCCGCCTTGCGAGATAATCGTTGACGGTGATGATGTGTACGCCTTTACCGTTGAGGGCGTTGAGGTATGCCGGCAGCGTCGCCACCAGAGTTTTGCCCTCACCAGTTTTCATTTCGGCAATTTGGCCTTTGTGCAGAATGATGCCGCCGAGGAGTTGGACATCAAAGTGGCGCAGCCCCAAAACCCGCTGTCCCGCTTCCCGCACCACTGCAAAAGCTTCCGGCAAGATTTCGTCTAGGATCTCTTTCTCCTCGTTGAGAGATTTAGCTTTTGCCAGACGTTCTTGAAACTCCGCCGTTTTGCCTCTGAGGTCGTCGTCTGAGAGTGCGCGGAAGTCTTCTTCCAAAATATTGATATCAGCTACCCAAGGCTGAAATTTTCTAAGTTTGCGCGCGTTGGGATCGCCTAGCAGATTTTTAAACATGGCAGGAGAGGCAGATTTTTAATAATTTAGCTATTAGCTTTCAGGGTTACGGGCTGTAGTGTTAGCCACAACATATACCCTCCCCGATTGTAGCAACCATTGGCTCTCCTGGGCCGTCGCTGGGGGCGAGCGACCGATTTTGGATTTTGGATTTTAGATTTTAGATTGAATAATCGATCGATTTTGGATTTTGGATTTTGGATTTTCGATTGAATAGTTGACCTCTGTTCCGGGTTATTAAGGGGATGGAGGGCCCTAATCGTCAAACAGCAGACCGATCGCATTTTTGGTGAAAGTTCCGGAGGTGCGATCTGGTTTTACTGACCCAAAAGCTACATACTTCTAAAAACCCACGGGCGATCGATTTCCCTCACCCGCCACCAAATCCCACAACACATCAATACCTGAGCCGACATATTTTGCATTCTGATGACGATCGATCCATTGCACGACAGCAGGCAAAACGTCACTAGATTTGAGACCCAACTTACCCAAGGCTTCTGTTGCAAAGTAACGCACCCCGTAGTCCCCATCTTCGAGACGTAGCAGCAAAGCATTGATGACAGTTTCTGAAGCATTTCCCAAGTTACCCAAGGCTTCTGTTGCCTCACGACGCACCCAGTCCTTCCCGTCTTCCAGACGTAACAGCAAAGCATTGATGACAGTTTCTGAAGCATTTCCCAAGTTGCCCAAGACCTCTGCTGCCGAGCTACGCACCAAGCCCTCCCCATCTTCGAGACGTAACACCAAGGCACTGATCACGGCTTCAGAAGCATTTCCCAAGTTGCCCAAGGCTGATGCTGCCGAGCTACGCACT
>NZ_JAUBPO010000036.1:15868-61297 GCF_036700785.1 Microcoleus sp. S28C3
GAGTTATCCCCATCTTCGAGACGTAGCAGCAGAGCATTGGTGAGAGTTTCTGAAGCATTTCCCAACCGGCCCAAGGCTGATGCTGCCGAGCTACGCACTGAGTTATCCCCATCTTCGAGACGTAGCAGCAGAGCATTGGTGAGAGTTTCTGAAGCATTTCCCAACCGGCCCAAGGCCTCTGCTGCCGAGCGACGCATTGAGTTATCCCCATCTTCGAGACGTAGCAGCAGAGCATTGGTGACAGTTTCTGAAGCATTTCCCAAGTTGCCCAAGGCCTCTGCTGCCGAGCTACGCACCCTGTTATCCCCATCTTCGAGACGTAGCAGCAGAGCATTGGTGACAGTTTCTGAAGCATTTCCAAACCTGCCCAAGGCTTGCGCTGCCGAGCTACGCACTGAGTTATCCCCATCTTCGAGACGTAACACCAAGGCACTGAGCACGGCTTCTGAAGCATTTCCCAACCTGCCCAAGGCTTCCGCTGCATAGAAACGCACCGAGTTATTGCCATCTTCGAGACGTGGCAGCAGGTGACCGATAATGGCTTCTGAAGCATTTCCCAACCTGCCCAAGGCTCGTGCTGCATAGAAACGCACCGAGTGATTGCCATCTTCAAGACGTAACAACAGGGCACTAATGACGGTTTCTGAAGCATTTCCCAACCCGCCCAAGGCAAATGCTGCCTCACGACGCACATTCTCATTCCCATCTTCGAGGCGTAGTAGCATGGCAGTGATCACAGCTTCTTTTTCCCCTAATGCTGCTTGATATCTCCACAATCGATTTTCATCAACACCCCTTGCTTTCAAAAGTTGCAAAGTTTGCGCCTCAAACTCAGTCTCATTCATACTGCAAAGGATTTGCAAAACCTGAGACAGAACCCTCTCACCAACCAGTTCCTCATCGCTTACTTCCAACTCAACCAACTTCTCCAAAATCTCCACAGTTAGACTGGAATCTGCCACCTTTAACTCTTTAATATTTTCAGCAAGGCAACTGCCAGCAAAAAACAAATCTCGGTGCAACCATTCCTCATGCTCGCTATTGGCCGCCAAAATTGCCCGCATCGCTTTCGCCGCTTTTTTCGGTTTTTGTTGAGCAATCAACAGCAACAACACTTCCCGCCAGTGGGGGTCATGCAAATGCTCTCGAATATGCTTGAGAACAATCTCAAAATCATCCTCATCATCTGCCTGATAGCCGATTTCCTGAGCGCACAAATATTCTTGAAAAGTCTTGTGTACAAAGGCGTACAAATCTTGTCCTTGTTCGTTGAGCAATCCCGTCCGCTGTTGAATAAAATCAACAAATCGTTTAGCTTCCTCTTTTGCCTGGAACCGTTCAACCTGTTTTTTGGTTTTAATATTCAGAGTTAACTGCTCTAACAATTCATCCTTAGCAATCAGAGTCCCGCCTTCAGGATTATCCGTACTACCGTGAGTGTGAATCCAATAGGCGAGAATTTCCATCAGCCGCCGTAAGTCGTCTGCATCTAAACATTTGAATACTGACTGCTCAGTCATGTTTTTGTTAGCATCCCAACACTTTAACAGTGTCTCCACAGCTTTTTCATAAAGCTTGTGGCGTGCCCTCGGCAGTACCGCTTGATAGCGGTGAATCAAAGCAATGATTGTCAGCAATAGCGGATTTCTCGCCAACAATTTAATTCGGTCATTTTCATCCAGAGCTTTTTTAATGCTATCTTTGCGGCGTTGAGCTTCCGCCGCATCTGGAACGCGGCTGTCGTACCAGCGATTAATAAACTCATTAACCTTAGGATTATCAAACACTTGTAACTGATAGTGTTCAAACTCCGAAGTATTAAAAAAATCGCGTTTGTAACCAGCAGGGCGAGAAGTAATAATTGCCAGATTTTGATGATACTGCCCCAAAAAATTCTCAATCTGCTGCACCACCGCATAGCGCTTGGATTCTTCCACAACCTCATCCAATCCATCCAACAAAATCATCGCCCTACCGTCTGCCAGCCAATACTCAAAGAAGCCTTCTGGCAGCGGTCTCACCGACATAGTTTTCTCAGCAAACTGGCGGGCATAGTCGAGGAGATTGATATCTGAAAGCCTAGCAAAATCCCGAATATTAATCAAAATCGGCAAGCAATCTCTCTCAGAATCCCAGCCGATTTTTTCTGGATAATTCTGAGCCAACATCACTGCAAAAAAGCTCAGTAAAGTTGTTTTGCCAGAACCAGGAGCGCCCAGCAACACAAATTTATTTGATTGATTTTGCTTCAATAGTTGTGATGCTAAAAACTTTATACCAGAGCGAGTTTCTCTCTGCCAGAGTTGCAGCTTTTTGCCTTCTTCCCATCCTTGGATATCCAATTCCAAATAAATACTTACCTCTTCCAAGACATCGGGCATTACAAAAATCTGAGCCAATTTTTCCGATTTTTCGATTTCCTGACCTTCGACAGCAATGCCAGCAAACTTAACATCATCAAACCAGTTAGCCAGTTGCTTCAAATAGTCTGCTTTGGCAACTTTAAACCTTAAATAACTGCTTGTTTTATGGAAATAGGTTTCAGCAAAAACCTCCAACCAATTATGCAGTCTTTCGGGTGCGAATCGGTCTTGAATTTTCTTGTGTTCTGGGACTGTCGCATTAAAAGCTGCAACTAAAAACTCAACTTGAGGCTTTTCTTGGTCGTTGAAAGGTTTCAAGAGTTCTGGAAGTGCTGCACCCGTCAAGAAACTTTTAAGAAAATCTTCGACTACACCCTGTTCGCAAGCAGAGAATAATTTATTTTTATCGGCAGCTTCGATCCCACAAATACAAGCTTTTTCAAAATCGCTAGGATTAAATTTTTTAATAGCTTCTTTGAATCCTATTTCTGCAAGTTTAGGCGCGATTGCTTGTGCTAGCTTTAAGCCTAATGCTCCGATTTCAAATGTCATGGTAATTTTAAATATTTGTGTTTAAGTTTGTGGACATAATTGCGTTTATATCCACCAACATTGATAATCTCAACTATCTCTAAATTTAGGACACACTTCAAACGCTAATTGTGATCCATAAAAACAAACATCAAACTCAGTAAAAAAATTAGTTCGCCCTAAAATAATCGGAATATTATTCACCCTAGTCCAGGCAAAAGCTAACTGAACTGGCTCAAAGTCCCCTACTTTTGCCAAGACTAATAACCCTTTCGTTTCAGCACTCGCTAAATTCCCCGCTAAAGTAACAGAAAATCTTTGCTCTTCTCAAATTGCCCCTAACTGCACCCCCACATTATAGGGCAAAACATTTACACTAGCTCCTGTATCCAGTAAACCCATCACGTCAACAGAACGATTTTGATAAGTTAGTGTTAAAGGCAGATACGGAACATCAGCTAAAACACCCATTCCATCTCGTTGAGGTTGAAAAGGATATCGCCTACTATTAAACATTTTGAGTTTGTTTCTGCTCTATTTCTAGTAACTGCGTCAATTGCTCTGCTGCACTATTAGAAGTATGCACTGAATATATAATTTCAGCAGATTCATTACCCATTACCATTCCTTCTTCTTTCGCCAATTCTGCTATTAAAAACAGCATCATTTGAAACTTCTCAGCACGAGACAATTGCCGAAGTTGGGCTAATAATTCAAGATTTGACATAAAACACCATCGAATTAATTTTTACATTTTACCATGACCTTGAGATTTCAACCATTCCAAAACAGCACAGCCAATGCGTAAGTTTTGAACGGGCCATCCTAGCCCGCCCCGATCGCCCTTATTGAAAAAGCTGTCACATCTCAGGCCAAATTAACCCTAGTTTTAAACAGGTCTGGGCACTTCGTAAGTCAAAAAGTCATAGGCCATTTTCGTATTCGGAAAAATAGCCTGCGCTTCCTTGAGCAAATCATCCAGGACGATCGCATTTCCCGGAGCGTAACGCGGGCTAAAATGCGTCATAATTAGCTGTTTCGCCCCAGCCGTCAAAGCCACTTGAGCCGCCATTGTGGAAGTTGAATGCAGGCGATCGAATGCCATTTGAGCATCTTGATGAGCAAAAGTAGCTTCATGCACCAACAAATCAGCATCCTTCGCCAATTCCACCGCCCCGTCACAAAAAACCGTGTCAGTACAATACACAAACTTGCGCCCGATTTGATCCGGGCCGCAAAAATCAGTACCTTTAAACTGTCGCCCGTCCGATAACTTTACCGTCTTTCCTTGTTTTAATTGACCGTAAAGCGGTCCCGAAGGAATACCCACAGCCTTCGCTTTTTCTACATCAAAATGTCCCGGACGGTCTTTCTCAGTTACTCGATAACCAAAAGCAGTAACTCGGTGCTTCAAAGGGCCGCAGCTAACAATATATTCGTCATCTTCATAGATGACTCCCTCGTGAATTTTGTGTACCTTAACCGGGTAAGAAAAATGAGTTTGAGAATAGCGAACGCCAGCTTGCAAATATTCTTCAAGTCCCGGAGGCCCGTAAAGATCGATGCGCTTGACATTCCCCGCCAAACCGCAGCTAGCCAGCAAACCCATTAAGCCGAAAATGTGGTCGCCGTGCAGGTGAGTGATGAAAATGCGGCTTAGTTGGCTGACTTTTAGGTCGCTGCGGAGAAACTGGTGCTGAGTTCCTTCGCCGCAGTCAAACAGCCACAGTTCCGCTCGCTGGGGCAACCGGAGGGCGATGCTGGAAACGTTGCGCGATCGCGTGGGGACGCCGGAGCTAGTTCCGAGAAATGTAATCTGCAAGAGTCAAATCACCTCAATTAAGTCTTTAAAAATATGTTACATATATCCAGAGTGCGACAAATCCGACATACAGGAAATAGTCGCAGCCAGGAACCGGGATAAATCGCTGTTCCTGCGAACATCTAGTTGCTAAAATCATTTTCGACAACGGCACAGAGTGCCAAACCCAATTCTAACGTTTTCTTTCTTTCGTTCCTCTTCCTTTTTCCCGAACCCCAGCTTCCCCTTAAAACTTGTCAAACATATACAGCATAAAAGGAAAATTTTCAAATGCAGTCAGGAGTATTTTTTGCTTCCGTTCTTTCGACATTAAAAAAACGCTACTTTTGGATTTCGTTGTTGTTTTGGCTGGTAATGGTAGCCCCAGCCCAGGCCGCGCTGATTTTGCGAGTTGCGGTACAAGACGGGGCAAGTCAGATAAAAGTCGGGAGTTCTACTAAGGCTGCAATCCGCGACGGCAGCGGGCGCAATTTGGGCGAACTGTCGGGAAACAGTTCTCAGTCAGCTCAATTTCGATCGGGAAAAGTGGCGATCGGTCGCTGGGCCGCCAACCAAGTTTGGATCGAGCCGACGGGAAACGGTTATGTCTGGATTGGCGATCGTTGGTATCGGGGACGCACGCTTCTAGTTCCCGAAAAAGGAGGCTTGACTGCCGTCAACTACGTCGATATCGAACAGTATCTCTACAGCGTTCTCGGTGCTGAAATGAGTGGCAATTGGCCTATTGAAGCTTTGAAAGCCCAAGCTGTCGCCGCCCGTTCCTACGCTATCCACCAGCGCCTCAAAAGCGACACCGAGCTTTACGACGTGGACAATACTCAGTCTTCGCAGGTTTACAAAGGACTGCAAACAGAATCTTCTGGCACTTATTCCGCAGTCGATGCAACCGCCGGTCAAGTTCTGGCTTACAACGGTCAGATTATTTTAGCCGTTTTCCACTCTGCCTCTGGGGGACATACTGAAAATGTCGAGGATGTTTGGACGGAACCTCTGCCTTACCTGCGTGCTGTTCCTGACTTCGACCAAGGAGCCCCCGTTTACCAGTGGAAAGAAAATTTTTCCCGGGCTCAAATCAGCAGCAAGATTTCTGGCGTGGGCAATGTGATCTCGATAAAGCCAGAACGGACTACGGCTTACGGGAGCGTTTTGAGGATGAAAGTAGTTGGAGATGGCGGTTCTAGGGTCATGACCGGCGCAGATTTACGCCGGGTTCTAAGTTTGAGGAGTACCCGCTTTACCGTGATTCCTCAGTATGCCGGCGGTGGGAAACCAAGGAATAGCAACCAAGCTCCTACTGGTTTTCAAGTTGCTGGCAAAGGTTTCGGTCACGCTGTAGGAATGAGTCAGTGGGGGGCCTATAATTTGGCCAGGCAGGGATACGGCTACCAGCAGATTTTGTTGCACTATTACCGGGGTGCTACTTTGGCTAGAATTGCAGTGCAGTAACTGCTGGGAAGGGGGAAGGAAGAAGGCGGAAGGAAGAAGGAAGAAGGAAGAAGGAAGAAGGAAGAAGGGAAAAACAGCTATTTCTGTATCCGTGACTTCCGTGTCGTGAATACAGGGAATTGGGAAGGGGGAATTGGGAATCACTAATGACTAATGACCCCGCCCAAAAACCGATACAAGCCCCCAACTCCTGTCCTGGATAGATGAAAATTTTAGACTCTTGTTCAAGCTCCCAGATTCGTCTGTGGAGTAAATCTCAAATCTTTCGACGGAGCGATCGCACCGAAGTCTAAAATCTCAAATCTAAAATCGACTGACTGATGACTAATGACTGATGGCTAACTACATTAAGGATTGCTATGCAAAAGTGGGAGTATTTATTTGTGGATGCGAATATGTATCCTTTTGGAAACAAGCTTATTAGTTTATATGTAAACGGTGAAGAACAGCGAGATTGGAAACAAGGATCGCTGCATATATTTGTCAACCAGTTGGGGGAGGAGGGGTGGGAACTTGTGACTTTGTATCACGACTCGAAGTATGACCAAAATTGTTTAATTTTTAAACGCCCTAAGATTATTTAAAAAAAATCGGAGTATAAAAAATTATGACCTCAATAAAGCTTGACATTTTCCACTCTTCTTAGCAACGAGCTAAAAGCCCGTTCCGCAACCAATATATTTTATTGTGGAACAGGCTTTCTGTCTATTATTAAAAAATCTGCCAGATTTGAGTTCAACCTAACTTAACAACAAACAACGGTTTTTTGTCATTAGTATTACAAGTTTTCCGAGCGTTCGATTCTGCGCTGCCATTCGGCATCTATTTTTGCTGACTGTTCTAGTTCTTGTTGGGTTAACTCGGTTTCTGTTGTATAAGCTAAGTCTTCTTCAGTCAGAAGGTTTTCTCCTGCAAATTCCCGAGCGTAAGCCAGTTTTTGGAGCAAATTGGCATCGGGTTCGTTTAATAATCTCGCTCGCTGCTGACGCTCTTGATTGCGGGCTTCTATCCGGCTATTTTTCCACTGAATCCAGAAGTAGCGAATTAAAGGAATTGCGAGAAATCCGACGCCGTAAATCAGGAGCATTGGATAAACAGCGCTGACGAAACCGATAAATCCACCTGCGATCGCACTTTTAGCTAATAAATTTCCTAAAACTAACGCACCGACAATATTGACGGCTCCTAACCCTGCTGCGAGCATGACTTGGCCGGAACTGGCCTGACTGAAACGCCACAGCATTTCTCGCAAATAAGCTGCTACTGGTTCAGAATTTCTCTCGGTGGCTGTGGTTTGCAATTGCGGAAAATGGTAGACTATTTGCCCTTCGGGACTGACTTCGGGCCGGCCGTCAAAACGGGCGAGAGCAGGTAACATATATTCTTCGTATTCTCGGCTGTATCCCTGTCCGAGATTGTCGAGATACGGGGCAATTTGTTCAGCGGCGACGGCGCCTCGGTTGTTGCGAATTGCCGTGGCAATATCGCTCCATTTGCGCTCTTCTAGATTGTGATTGGGATTGCCGTCTCCAAAGAGAAAGGAGAAAACTGCTTCCAGAAAACTCATCTGGGTTTTTTGGCCAGTTAAGCGCGATCGCTGGTAGTAAGGTTCGTCATGGTTCCAGTAAAATATCCAGAGTAAGTCGTTCCAGAAGTAGGGAAAAAAGAAAAAGCCACCGCCTCTGTTGCCGCCCCCACCATCTCCTCCTCCTCCTCCTCCCCCGTTATTGTCGCTGCTGCTGGAGAGTAAAAGCGTGATAGCAACAAAAATTAAGAGGATAGAAGCTACCAGCACAACACCGAAAGATATCCGAATCAGATAAAATAGAATGCGCCAGATTTTTTGCCACCATTCCTGCAACTGCAAGCGCAAGAATTTGTTTCGCAAAATATCTCGAAAGTTTTTGGGAAATAGGTAGGCAATGTCGCCGGATTCTGCTACTTGCAGGTTGCCGCCTGCTTCGGATGCGAGGGTTAACAGTTCTCGCTGCGCAAAATTGACATCTAATCCAGCTTTTGCCGCCACGTCTCCAACCGTAACGCGGTAGCCAAGTTGTTCGACGGCTTGCATAATGGTGGGATTCGGAGCCATAGGTTTCTCTCTGTGAAAATTACCCGGTTATTTTTATTATATATTGCGGGAATTCGAGCTGGTTTTGGTGTCCTGGTTTATGATTTTTTTTGAAGATGCCCTTGACTTAGGGGCAAAATATTGCTAGTGTTTTGCCGAATAACTTTTAAGTCTTGGCTCAACCCGGATAGCTTAATAAAACTTTGCGATCGAATTTCTCCTCGGCAGGCTATTTGCTGGTTTCCCAAAAGGGGCAATGGCGGGGGATTGTGGGTACAGTTAGTAGGGTACGGTGCGCGATCGCCCGTTGGCGTTAGCGAAGCGAGCCGAAGGATAGCTCTCGAAGAGGATCGCGCCTGCACCCTACAGCACAACTTTTCCCTTCAGCGCGGTTTTTGTAAGTTTTGTGTAGAGTGCCAGAGATATGTTAAAGAAATCTAGTTTTTTTGCAAGTCTTGCAAGAGTTCTATAAAATAGATAGAGCTTGTGCGAGTGTTAAACCCAAGGGCGTGTTTTAAGGTTCGCACTTGCGATCGAGTAGGCTTTTTAGCGCTCTCAACACAAATGCCAACTAAAACAGTTGCGCAATTATTAATAGGAAAACTTTACAGGCTAATTTTTCTGATTAGCCGCTAACCAAAGAATCGCATATGCCAAGAACTCAACGCAACGATAACTTTATTGACAAAAGTTTCACGGTAATGGCTGATATCATCCTGAAGATTATGCCGGCGAAAAAGCAAGCGAAGGAAGCTTTTGCTTATTACCGGGATGGTATGTCAGCTCAAGCAGATGGCGAATATGCTGAAGCGCTGGACAATTATCATGAGGCGCTGAAGCTGGAGGAAGATCCTTACGATCGCAGTTATGTCTTGTACAATATGGGGCTGATCCATACTAGCAACGGCGAACACGATAAAGCTTTGGAGTATTACGACGAGGCCCTAGAGCTCAATCCGAGAATGCCGCAAGCGCTAAATAATATTGCTGTGATTTACCACTATCAAGGGGAAAAGGAAAAGGAAGCTGGCAATTTTGAAGTGGCGGAAGGGCTGTTTGATAAAGCTGCGGATTATTGGAAGGAGGCTATTCGCTTGGCCCCGAACAATTACATTGAGGTGCAAAATTGGCTGAAGACGAGTGGCCGATCGCAGATTGATGTGTATTTTTAACTATGATGGGCATGGGGGATGGGGCATTAGTTATTTGTTCTATGTTTGTTGTTTGTTATTGTTTCTAATAACCCATTCCCCATTCCCCATTCCCCATTCCCCATTCCCCATTCCCCATTTTTATGATTGACAGAGAAGAAGTTCGGAAAGTAGCGAATTTAGCTAGATTGGAATTAACGCCTGAAGAAGAAGAGCAGTTTACTGGTCAACTCAACGGTATTTTGGATTATTTCGAGCAGTTAAGCGAACTGGATACGAGCAAGGTACAGCCGACAACGCGGGCGATCGATGTTAGCAATGTGATGCGATCGGACGATTTGCAACCTTTTGCTAACGGAGAAAGTATTTTGGAGGGAGCACCCGATCGCGATGGGGAGTTTTTTAAAGTTCCTAAGATTATGTAGCTTTATAGTGATAAATCTGTAATGTTCAGTCTTGGGATCACAGTCAGTCATGTACGTATTAATTGGTGGAGCAGGAATGATGGGGCTGAGTTTAGCCCAGCAGTTATTAAACGTCGGTCATACGGTTGCAATCATTGATGTTGACCCGCTTGCCTGTCGCTTTGCTCGTGAAAAAATCGGAGTGATGACATTTGAAGGCAGTGCAGTTAGCACAACGGTTCTTCTGGAAGCCGGAATTAAACAAGCAAGCGCAGTCGTTGCATCACTGAGGAATGATGCACTGAATTTAGCGCTGATCACCCTATCCAGGAGCTATGGCATTTCTCATATTGTGGTGCGAATGCGCGATCGCGAATTCATGGAAGCCTATCGACTTGCCGGAGCCAGTCACATCATCAGCACAATTGATTTGGCAGTCGCAACAATGGCAAATGCGATTGAATACCCTCAAATCGAATCGATGATGCACTTTGAACAAGGACAAGTCGAGGTGCTAAAGCTGCCCGTTCCAGGCGATTGCAATGTGGCAGGTCGCAGCGTTGCCCAAATTGCTCAAGACCCCCGCTTTCCCACAGGTTCGCTGATTATTGGTTATCAATGCCATGCCTGCGCCAATCTGGAGATTCCGAACGGCAATACTGTTCTTGAAGCAGGTTCTACCATTCTCGTCGTTACTCGTCCAGAGCTAGTTCACCCCATGATTGATTACCTCGGCATTCGCGCTAGTCATCTGCCAACGTTAGAAGTTTCTCATCCAAATCTTTGATGTAAGGATGAACCAGATCCTCTGGAACAATTCGCTTGCGCAGGGCATCGCTAACGGCTCCTTTTTCTGCTAGGAGCAATCGCCGTCGAATCGTATCTAGCCCGCTGCGATCGCCCTCTATTTGACCGGCCCGATGTTTATTGTAGAGATCGCGCAGCACTCGCTCAGAATGTGCTACTCGTGCTTGATACGATGCCCACAACTCTTCGTAAACTGCCTTCGGCAACACGCCAGATTTCAGCAAACTATCTAGCTCATCTTGAGCCGCTTTGGAAGCGATCAACTGAATCTGTAACTGCCCAGCTTCCTGCATTACATCAGAAACACGGCTAATTTTTAGTCGTTTTACTATCCACGGTAAACTTAATCCCTGTCCGACCAAGGAGAATAAAACTGCACCGAAAACCAAGGCAATAATGTTATCCCGTCCTGGTAGGGTCAAGGGAATCGCAAGAGCTAAGGCCATTGAGAGAGACCCTTTAATATTCCCTAAAACCAAAATGTGCTGCCAGCGTAGCGGAATGGGGCGATCGAACCAGCGCAGCCCCGCTAATAACAAATAGACCGAGAGAATCCGTCCCAGTTGATAGGCCAGAATGACCAATAAAATGGATGGCAAAATTCTCCACAGCGTCAGCGGGTTAATTTCAATTCCAATCAGCAGGAAAATAAACGTATTGACGCCAAAACCAGCGTATTCCCAGAAACTCAGCAAGGTAATCCGATCCGAGGCAGACGAACTGCGAGGCAGCCCGAGGTTGCCAAAAACAAGTCCGGTGATGACCACCGCCACTGCGCCCGATACGCCTAAAAATTGTCCGATTTGGAAGGTTCCCAATGCGAGAGCGACGGTTAGCAAAAGGCTACTCAACGGATCGTTTAAGCGAACAAATATCGGCACGCTCAAGTAACCTAAAACACCCCCGACCACTGCCCCACCTAAGGCAACCACGAGCAGTTCCTTCACGCCTTGTATAGCGGTGAGAGAGCCTGTCGTATAAATTACCAAAACCAAATTAAATGAAATTAGAGCAGCCGCATCATTGAACAGAGTTTCTCCCTCAACAATGGTGGACAATCGAGAAGGCACGCGGATCTCTTTAAAAACCGCGATCATCGACACTGTATCAGTGTTTGCCAGAATGACTCCGATCAGCAGCGCTGGAATCCAGTCTAGCCCCAGCCCAAATTTAACCAGAACAGCGATAATTGCTGAAGAAAAGATAGAGCCGGGACCCGCCAGCAGCGCGATCGGCTTAAAAGTGCTGCGGAGACGGCTGATATCAGTATTGATCGAGGCTTCAAAAATCAGAATTGGTAGGAAAAGATTTAATACTAAAGATGGGTCTAAACCAATTCGACGCGACAAGAGCTCCGTAATGGGCAAACCTGCTAACACTAAGCCCGTCACATAGGGAATTCGCAACCGTTGGGTTACGAGTGCCACAACAGTTGCAATCAGCAGCAGAATGATCAAGATGATGACCAATTCAGGAATAACTCCTGCCGTTTGGCTATTTGTAGCAGGATTGCTGTCCAAGGGAGGTGGTTGCGCTACAATCGACTCGATCGCCGATACTCCTCTCATAAACTCGTTTTCCTCAAAGAAATTGACAGAGTAACTACGGTTTTAGTCTACAGGAGACGGTTCACTCTGTTGTAGGCGTAACTGCAATGTATGTGGTGTATGTGGATGAATGCCGGTGAAGCTGAAACAGGATTTCTGGGTGGGTTGGGCGATCGGGGCGTTTTTAGAGTGCAATTTTTTTGGTATATCTGGATGATTTCCAAACCCTTACAGGATGCTAATTGCTCTTAATTGTGGTGGTTTTTATTTTTTTTAAACAGTCTCTTCTGAAGTGTTGCTGACCCGATCGCGCTTGCCGCTAAGGCGGGTACTGGAAGTTGTCAATCCATATGTAATGAGTAGGAGAGCGATCGCCCAAAATCATCCATCGTCAAATTTTTGAGTGGGTTTTGGACGTTCTGATTCGCGGGACTAAATTCCTCGCAGGTAATCGTCCTTTCTGACCTTGAATTTAGGTAGCATCACAGACACGCCACGTCAGAATCTCCCAACGTTTAAGGACAGGTTCAGCAATCACGATCTCATTTTCTCTTGCCTCTATGACGAGCAAATAATCTCCCTGGTTAAATCTGTCATTGTACATTCTTGCTTGTTCTTCTGGCACCAACCATCCTTGAAGTGCGCCATATAGACCGCCAGCAGTTGCAGCAATCCCACTTCCAAAGAAAGTTGCTAAAATGCTTTCCACCGCTAATGCCTGACCAATACCGGGAATTAGCAGGCTGCTGAGTCCAACAATTAAGGCTAGTGAACCTAGTCGTATGCTGCCTAAGATCGCGCCTACTTGTGCGCCTGCTGCTCTTGTCATTAAAATTTGCTTCACGCCCAAAGAGTCCAAATCATCATTGTCAGAAGGTTTAGCAATCACTGAAATCTTGTGCATGGGGAAGCCCCTGCTTTTTAGCTCAACTAGCGCCTGCTTTACGTTTCGATCATTAGTAAATAGGCCGCTAGCACGTTTTAGATTTTGGTAATTCATGAGAAATATTCAATATTCAACGCTACAAAATTGGTAAATAGTGTGTAAAGCCGCTGTGAATAGCCGCATCACAAAAACCACTTAGTTCAGAGGTGCAAAACGCTTTAGCAAAGCTGACAAAGCAATCATGGGCAGTCCGAATCCGATACAAATTAAGGCTTGGATTGCGCTCAAAGCTTCAGTGTCAAATAACTGATTCATCGTGCCCCATTGGCTAAACAGGAATTGGAGAATGAAAATAGCCCCAATGCCGATCGCTACCGCGTAGCCAACTGATTCATCTTTACCGCGTAGTTTGGCGACGATCGCCGGAACGAAGCGACTGATACTTAACAGGTAAAAAGCTTCGGCTGCAACCAATGCTTGAATTGCCATCGTCCGGGCTAGAGCTTCATTGCCTGTGGTTTGGACAATCCATTCAAACATTCCAAAGATCGCAATCCAGTTAAATACCGAAACTGTCAGAATCCGAGCCGTCAGGTTGCGAGACAGAAGCGGTTCATTGGCAGGTCGAGGCGGCTGTTGCATGACATCGGGAGAGGGCGGCTCAAATGCCAACGGTAAGCTCAACGCAACTGAACTGACCATATTCAGCCACAGAATTTGTACTGGCAAAATGGGTAGCGGGGTTGCCAAAAGTACGGCAATCAAGATGGTCATGGACTCTCCACCATTTACGGGCAGGATGAAGGCGATCGCCCGCAGCAGATTCTTATAAACCGTGCGTCCTTCCTCAACTGCTTTCTCGATCGAAGCAAAGTTGTCATCCGTCAGAATCATATCTGCGGCTTCTTTTGTGACTTCAGTGCCCGTGATGCCCATCGCTACCCCAATATCAGCTTGCTTCAAGGCGGGAGCATCGTTAACTCCATCTCCAGTCATTGCCACAATCTCGCCCTTAGACTGAAGTGCTTCGACAATGCGGAGCTTTTGTTCTGGCGCTACACGAGCAAAAACGCAGCTTTGTTCAACAGCATTGGCTAATTCCTGCTGATTCATTTGAGCGAGTTCTTGACCGGTAAAAACGGGAGCCTTTTGGGTTTGATGTAGTCCCATTTGGTGCGCGATCGCTGCTGCTGTTTTGGCATGGTCGCCGGTAATCATCTTGACCTGAATTCCCGCAGACCTACAGGCTTGAATCGCTTGAATGGCTTCGGGGCGAGGCGGGTCGATCATGCCTTGCAGCCCCAGAAAAGTTAACCCTTGCTCAATATCAGAATGCTCAATAGAAGATTGAGAAGCGGGTACAACTTTCTTGGCAAGTGCCAGAACTCGCAACCCTTTTTTCGCCATCCTCTCGACGGCTTGCTCGATCGGCGCTGGGTTGATGGCGATCGCCTCTCCCTCTTCATCGAGCATCTGGCGACACCGCTTGAGAATTGCCTCAATTGAACCCTTGACATAAATCAACCGTTCTGGACGATCGTCATGTAAGGTTGCCATGTATTGAAACTGAGATTCAAACGGCAGTGTATCGAGCCGAGAAAGCGCTTCCTCCAGTTGCTCAGTAATTAACCCCGCTTTTTGGGCTACCGCAACCAGCGCCCCTTCCGTTGGACTACCGATCGCAGTCCAGTTCCCGTCTTGCACGTCTAGATAAGAATCGTTGCACAACAATCCTGCTTGCAGGCATTCATATAAAGCAGGTGCGATCGCCAGGTCAACGGAGCGTCCATTTACAGAAATTTTCCCGTCTGGTGCATATCCTCCACCGCTAACCCGATATCGCTTTCCACCGGCATCAATTTCCTGAACAGTCATTTGATTCTCAGTCAAGGTTCCGGTTTTGTCGGAACAAATCACGGTGGTGCTGCCCAGCGTCTCAATTGCCGGAAGTTTGCGAATAATGGCGTGCTGCTTTGCCATTTGGGAAACCCCGATCGCCAGTGTCACCGTTAAAATCGCGGGTAAGCCTTCAGGAATTGCGCTGACTGCAAGCGCTACAGATGCCTTGAACACCTCAACCCAAGAAAATTTCTGGGCAATGCCTGCGACAAAGGTGAAGGCAGCCAAACCTAAAATGACATAGAGCAAGGTTTTGCTAAATTTGTCAATTTTGCGGCTCAGTGGGGTTTCCAACGTGGTGCTTTGCTGCATCAGTTGGGAGATGTGTCCGGTCTCGGTCATCTCGCCAATGCTGACCACCAGTCCGCGTCCCTGTCCAAACGTTACCAGGCTTCCGGTATACGCCATGTTCCTGCGCTCGGCCAGCGGAGTGTCTGCCTCTAAGGGCTGGGATTCCTTCTCAACCGGGACAGATTCTCCCGTTAACGCTGACTCATCGACCTGTAAGTCACGGACTTCGATCAGTCGCAGATCCGCAGAGACTTTATCCCCAGAAGACAGCAAGACGAGATCGCCAGGAACCAGTTCGCTGGATGAAACCACTTGCTTTTGACCGTGGCGGAGAATCGTTGCCTCAGTTGCAACAGATTTTGCTAAAGCGGCGATCGCATTCTCTGCCTTTGACTCTTGAACGAAACCAATGGTGGCATTCGTCAGAGCAACCCCAAAAATTACCCCTGAATCCATCCACTCTTTCAGAAATGCTGTAACTATCCCAGCAGCTAACAAAATGTAGATTAGCGGCTGATTCAGTTGCTGAAAAAATCGCAACCAGGCACTTTGCGGCTTCTGAGCCGTTAGTTGATTGGGCCCGAGGATCTCGCGCCGTTCCGCTGCCACATCGGAAGATAGGCCTATTTCCAGGTCACTCTCTAAAAGCCGAGCCACTTTCTCGACAGAGAGGTCATGCCAAGAGTGTTCTACTAATTTTTCTACATTCGTTGCAGTCATAACGCTTCTTGTCAAGCCAAGTGCTTGTCTGTTGTTTCGTCTTGTTTCTAGCGTCATTGATGAATGTGAGCAAAAAATGATCGACTGATTTCTGTTACTCACATTTCGATCACATTTGCTCCGTCTACTTACGCAGAGAACCGATTGAGGTAGCTTGTGAACTTGCCAACCTTAGTTCACTGCATTTGATTTAGTGTTTCCTTTTAATAGGGTTATAAAAAGCATTACTTTTGATGGATGAACTATCGTACATTCACTCGTTAAGTTGAGATGATGAAAAAGTTCATGCTGAGGTTTCTCGGCAAAATTGCGTTTCAAAACCAACAAAACAGGCAAATAATATGCAATTATTAAAGCTCTTGGTGCAAGGAATCAGCGTCAGCACTGTTGCAATTTTGGGTTTAGGTGCTTGCACCTCCCCCAATAATTCACAGACAACTGTTCCATCTACTTCTGCTCCCACAATTGCCACTGAAAATACGACTGCTCCAACCGCTTCTGCGCCTGCAACCACGACCGCACAGACGGCTGACAATCAAAACATTGACGATATTGCCGATCGCGTAGAAGATGCCTTGGACTCGGATACCACCCTCAAGCAATTCGATTTGGACGCAGACGATCGAGCTAATGCGATTGTGTTAACCGGGCGCGTTCAAACGGCCGAACAAAAAGCATTGGCAGAACAAATCGCTCGGCAAGTTGCAGCGAATGTTTCCATCACTAACGAAATCGTCACTCAGTAGTTCCTAACAGTGAAGTGGCAAGCGCCAAAGGCTCTTGCCACTTAACAAAATTGCGCGATCGCAGCCAGCAAATCAATGGATTATCCAACCTTATTTGACTGGATGCGATCGCAATATTGAAACAATAAACTTATTCAACGATCTCGTAACGGACTAACTGGCGAACATTTTGACGCGATAACTGTAGTTCTTGGGCGATCGCTGTCTCTATCTGGGTTGCGTCAGTCATTGGCAATTCTAATTGCAATCGCTTCAAAATGGGTTCTGCTGTTTCTACCGCAACCAGGGTTGTTCCTTGTTTTCGGTTAATCACCGCGTTGATCAGCAATATATTGACAGACACCGTTGCTTTAAGCTGGGTATCTGCCTGAAGTTTATTCTTTGCGATCTCGGGTTGTTGTAATTCTTGAGCCATTAGGAAACCGGAACCAACCCAAAACGCGATCGCCACAAACGGTAGCGGCAACCAAAATTCTGCGCCTGATGCTTTTAGCCAACGTTTAGTAACCTGCCACATACTACACCTATCTGTTTTAAACGCTTGGCCCGCGATCTATTTGCACTTTAGTGGAGCGATCGCTCTGCTGAAATCCTACTCAAGAGAGATGCGTGAACTGTTTTAGTTCGATATAAACACCGATCAGTGATGTGGGCTGAACAAAATTACAACGGTTCCCACCATGGAAATTGTAACACCAAGCAAGTCCCACTTATCTGGCTTAACTCCTTCAATGAGCCACAACCAAACCAGAGCTCCAAGAATGTAAATACCTCCATAGGCAGCATATACTCTTCCAGCATTTGAAGCATTGACTTGAGTTAGAGAAAGTGCAAAACTGATTAAAGCTAAAATGCCTGGAACAATCCACAAAATACTCTTTTCAAGTCTCACCCAGACCCAGAAAGCGTAACACCCAGAGATTTCTGCTAGAGCCGCAAGTAGAAAAAAAGCAAGTGTTGCCATTTTTAGATTCATGCTTAAAATAGGTAAATTTTATCAGCATATCAACAGCAATTCTCATTTTGAAACCCTTGCACTATTTATGTCAGATCAACTTATGTCAGATCGAACTGCACTCCTAATCGAACTGCTCCATGCGGCTTACGCAGCCTTCAACGCGCGAGACATTGACGCTGCCCTTGCCCTCATGACTCCCGACGTGGCTTGGCCGAAAGCGTTCAAAGGCGGTTTTGTCCGTGGACCTGAAGAAGTTCGCGCTTACTGGACTGAGCAATGGAGCGAGATCGATCCGCACGTCGAGCCGGTTTCCTTTTACTCGGAGGAAGCTGGGCGCATTTTGGTCGATGTGCATCAGGTCGTGCGTGACTTGGCTGGATCAGTTCTTGTCGATGAGCACGTGGGTCATCGATTCACCCTCGATCGCGGCTTGATTCAAGCTATGGAAGTCTGTCCACTTCCATCGTCCGCCCCAGAGTCCTAACCAGTTCAAACTTCTGTGCCATAACAGCAATTCTCATTGTAAGCAACCCCGGTCTAAAGACACGGGGCTTTAGCCCCAGTCAAACATACCGAACAAAGACATTTGCCCTTGCAGTTGGCACGTTATCCCCGGACTTTCGGGCTGGATTACAGACAACCCCAAAGCAGCAATATTCTTACTGGCGTTTAGATCAGCATCATGTTCAAAACCACAATGCCCGCACTTAAATTTTTTCCCGTTCCGATAAGACTTTTTCTGATCGGTTTCGGGGTGAACATGGTGGCAACGGCTACAAGTTTTGGAAGTATAGGCAGGAGGTACAAAAACAACTGGAACACCCGCAATTGCAGACTTGTATCCGACAAACAAACGCAACTGGTAAAAAGCCCAATTGTTCGTCCGCCTCCGCTCAATCTTGCTTCTGGGCTTAGTATTCAGGCTTTCCCTGATACCCGTCAAATCCTCAAAAGCAAGTGTTGCATTTAATCGTTTTGCGTCCTGCACCAATTCCTTACTTATATTATGGTTGAGCCATTTTTGAAAGCGTTGTTCTCTGCCTTGAAGCCTTCTAGTCAACCGTCTACTCGACCTAGTGCGTTTGCGTTGAACGTTTGCCCTAACCCTACTGTATCTATCTCTAGTAGCCTGCAATTGTTTACCATTCCAAGCTTTGCCCGTGCTACTCGTCGCGATATCAGTACGCCCCAAGTCAACACCAATTATCTTAGGAGTCTTGGCCGTTGGTGGCGTGTCAATTTCAACTACAAAATTGATGTAGTAGTCCCCCTGACGGGTCTGATTCAGCGTTGCACTGGTAAGAGTTTGACCGCGCAGCAAAGCAATTTGATACCCACCGATAGACAACTTAAAATTGACTCGTCCAGACTTCAATGTAACTCCAACAGTCTGCTCGTCCTCCACATACTTAAATGTGCGGATGTCCAAGGCTATAGAAGTAGGTCTAAAAGTATGGACTTGTTTGCTGGCGCTACAGTTACCAACTACTCGTCTAATAGCTTGGCAGACGTGGTTAGCTTTAAGTCCAGTTGCGGCGCGGACACTTTTATAGACCAGGTGGTGAAGTTTGGTTGTGTTATAGCACTTCTCCTGTTTAGCTACTACCAATATCTGATTGCAAGCATCCGCAAACCCTTCCAGCGTGGTGTCTATTTCTTGACGCATTTCGGAGGGGACTATCAGCTTGCATTTAACAGATATAGATTGAGTCATAAGCCTATTATAACTTATCTAGTAGATGCAAAACATAACGGGATACTAAAGTATCCCGTGTCGTTTTTCCTCCCAGCGCTAAAGCGACTGGGTTTCCAAACTCCCGCGAGGGCTATATGAGAATCCTACTTGTGGAGGACGACCCAAAGCAACTGATGCCGCTTCAAACAGTGCTGTCTCAGGCAGGACATAGCGTAGATGGGGTAAAAGATGGAGAGACGGCGCAGTGGCTGTTATCCGAAAAAGATTATGATTTGTTGATTTTGGACTGGATGTTGCCACATATCAGTGGGGTAAATCTCTGTCGTCAGTATCGAGCCGCAGGGAAAACAGCTCCGGTTTTGATGATCACGGCAAGAGATACCACGCCTGAAAAAGTGACCGGGTTGGACGCAGGCGCAGATGATTACCTGGTGAAACCGATCGATTTGGTTGAATTCATGGCACGAGTGCGGGCATTAAGACGGCGATCGCCCCTTTGGCAAGGAGATACGCTCAGCCTTGAGGATCTGCACCTCCACCTCGATACTCTGACTGTTGAGCGACAAGGTGCAACCGTTACCCTCTCCTGTCGCGAGTTTCAGTTGTTAGAGTATTTTATGCGTCATCCCCGGCAAGTTTTGACTCGGAATCAGATTGAACAAGGCGTGTGGGAATGGGGGACTGAACCAGAGAGCAATGCGATCGCAGTTCTAGTTCGCAAACTCCGCCAGCGCTTGCAGGCTGTAGGATCGGCAGACTGGATTGATAGCATTTACGGTATGGGTTATCGCCTGACTTCGCCTGAAAAGTAACGATCGTAAAAGCAAACCGTGTTCAATCAAAGTCGTCGCAATCTGGCTCGTTGGTTCACCCTCTCAATGGGAAGCATTCTCGTGCTGTTTGCGGGGGTGATTTACCAGATTGAGGTAAAAGATAAACTAGAAGCCGTTGACCTACTGCTCTATGACAAGGCTAGAGTCATGGCAGCCAGCGTGCATTATGAAGTTCGCAAAAACCAGAGCCAGGTCGATCTGAGTCATGTCCCCTTGTTAGGCAGTGGGTCTCATCCCCTTGCAGAAGATCTGATGTATGTACGCTGGTATAACGCACAAAGGCGGTTAGTTCGTTTTTTTGGGACTCCTTCATCAGAGCAGTTAAATACGCCCTTTGGGTATGTCACAGTTCGATCGACCGATCCACTTTTGGGAACAGGAATCTGGCTGCGTCAGGTGACATTACCCGTTGAAGGTAGAACTGGGGTACTCGGTTATCTTCAGGTTGCAACTCCCCTGACAGAAACTCAAAACGGGCTCACTCAGCTTCAGATTGTGCTAACTCTCGCTGTCCCGATCGCACTGGGCTTAATTGCCCTCACAGGTTGGTTTCTCAGCGGGCTGGCCATGCAACCGATTCGGCAAGCCTATCAACAGCTTCAGCGCTTTACAGCCGATGCCTCTCACGAGTTGCGATCGCCCCTCTCTGCCATTCTCACTAATGCCCAGCTTGGGTTGCTCATCGCGGCTGATGATTCGCGTTACCATCCTCCCTTAGAAAACATTGTAGATAGCGCAAAATCAATGGGAGCCCTGGTGAATAATTTACTGCTGTTGGCTCGTCATCAAGGGCGACTTACGCCGGAATCGCTCAAGTTAATCAATCTCAACGAGTTGCTGAGCAATTTAGCAACCCAGTTTGTCGCACTTGCAGAACCCCAAAATATCAAACTTACCTGCGAATCACCGGCACAGCGGATTGAATTATTGGCTGACCCCGATCTGCTGCGGCAAGTAGTCGAAAACTTGCTTTACAACGCCTGTAAATATACTCCCGTTGGCGGCACTGTAAAGATACGCCTAGTTCTTCATTCCAATTTGGCAGTGATTCAGATAATCGATACGGGAATCGGTATTTCAGAAGCGGACTTACCCTATATTTTCGATCGCTTCTATCGGGTGGACACTGAGCGATCGCTCGACAGTGGTGGATTTGGACTAGGGTTAGCGATCGTCCAACAGATTGTCCAGGCTCATGGTGGAAAAATTCATGTGACGAGTGAAGTGGGCAAAGGCTCAACGTTTCAGATTGAACTGCCGCTCAAACCTTATCACTAAGCCGCCTCAAACGAGAGAGAATGTGCACTCTGCTTTAGACGTAACTGCAATGTATGTGGTGTATTTGGATGAATGCCGATGAAGCTGAAACATGATTTCTGGGTTGGTTGGGCGATCGCCGCGATCGTCATTACCTCTTGTTCTGAGCAAACTACCTCACAAAGGCAACAACCTGATATAAAACGTGAAACCTCACTGCGATCGGTCACGTTAGATAAAACAAAAGTTGTGATGGGACAAACCGTATATGTCCCTATTTACTCGCATATTTATCACTACAATAGCCAGGATGATGTGATGGAGTTGTCAGCCACGCTCAGTATTCGCAATACGGATCTGACAAATTCGATTATTATCACTTCTGTGCGTTACTACGATACCGATGGGCAATTGATTAGGCAGGATATTAAGAGTCCTGTAGAACTCAAGCCGCTTGCTTCCACACACTTTTTCATTGCAGCCAATGATACAAGTGGAGGCTCAGGTGCAAACTTTATTGTGGAGTGGGTTGCAGAAAAAACGGTTTATGAGCCTGTCATTGAAGCTGTCATGATCAGTACCTCTTTTTCTCAGGGCATTTCATTTGTTAGTCCCGCTAAAGTTCTCAAGCAACACAGGATGCAGAAGTGATTTTAGAGGATTAAATTATTGCTCTAGAAGGTAGTTTCCGAGTACCCTAGAAGGGATTGACGGACTGCTGTCAAAATATTTAATTTGGCAACTAAAACGTCCAGATGTTCTGATGTTTATTGTCTAGTTGATGTTCCTGTGCGGTGTAGTCGCACAGGAACGCTTGTGACATGGGCTTTAGTCCTGACCAACTTTATTGCTACATTCTCACTGCAAAAGAGGCTGCTAATTCTCGTTCTGGTTGCATACCAACTGTAGGCGGCATGGAACGATTGGCTACTTGCTCGATCAGTTGTAAATGTTGCGGTAGCATTTTAGCTAAACTATATCGTTCTAATGCCGTTTGACGGGCTTTGACGCGAATTTCTGCCATGCGGGTAGGATGGTCTAAAACTTCATCAATGCGATCGGCTACTTGTTTCGGCGAGAAGTAATCGACTAGCAAACCGTTTTCTCCGTCGCGGATCACTTCTCTCACCGGCCCGGTGTCGGAACCGATTACTAAACATCCTGTGGATAGAGATTCAATCATTGACCAAGATAGTACAAAAGGTCTGGTCAAATAAACGTGTACGTCGGATGCTTGAATTACTTTTAAATACAGTCCGTAAGGTAGGGGCCCGACAAAGTGAACTCGCGACAAATCTAGCGGCACTTTTTTGAGCATATGGTCTTTGTAAGACTCGCCGTTGGGTAAAGAACGCCCGTAACAAACTCTTTCTGAACCTACAATTACAACGTGACAGTTGGGGCGGCGTTCTTGCAAATAGGCGATCGACTCAATAAACTCTGGAAAGCCGCGGTAAGGTTCCATTCCGCGAGATACGTAGGTGACAATTTCATCAACGCCGGACAAGTCTAAGTTAGGCAAAACCAGT
Organism: Microcoleus sp. S28C3; assembly: GCF_036700785.1. Taxonomy (NCBI): domain Bacteria; kingdom Bacillati; phylum Cyanobacteriota; class Cyanophyceae; order Oscillatoriales; family Microcoleaceae; genus Microcoleus; species Microcoleus sp. S28C3. Next base: position 38,826 of record NZ_JAUBPO010000036.1, read on the forward strand.
TTAGCACCAGGGTCGGGTTTGAAGTAATCGGTATCTACGCCGTCGTGGAGTACGGACAATTTCTTTTGTAATTCGGGCGGAAATTGCGATCGCTGCCAATAAGTGGGCGATAAACCCCAATCGCAAGAGTATAAATCGATCAGAATCGGCGCATTTTTAATTCTAATTCGAGCCATGTCGTCAACTGTTAAAGGTTCCGCAGGGTCAAAGTCTGCGTCGGAACCAATCGCATGATAAAACCACTCGAAATAACACAAAAGAGGCGTATTTGGAAAAGCTTCTTTGACAAACAATGTCGGCCCCCAACCGGAATGTCCGCAGATAATATCGGGTACAAAACCGTCGGCTTTGAGTTGTTCTGCCATTCTAAATACGGCTTGTCCGTAGATGACGGCACTTTCTAAAGGGCGGACGTATTGGTGAGTCTGCGGGTGGGGTTCGCGGCTGGGTGTAAATGCTGCTTTGCGAACGCCGGGAATGTTCCATTCGGGACGCTCGTTTTTAGTGCCGAAAACTATTTGATTTTTCGGATCTGCGCCTAAAGCCGTGATAATGTGGCGGTATTGGGCGGGGAAGTTGGGATGGAGAAATAATGCTTTCATTGTCAGTTGTCTGTTGACTGTTGACTGTTGTTAGTTGACTGTTGACTGTTGACTGTTGACTGTTGTCTGTTGTTAGTTGAAATAAAATATTTTGATGCGGCTAAAAAGCTTTGGTTTTATTCATTGGGTGTTGGTGCTTTGCAGATCCAGACGCAATCTCGCGGTACGGAAGATGTATTTTTCAGGATGATTTGATAGTTTAAATGGTTGAGAAATTTTTCCATAATTGTATCAGTCATAACTGAAAATGCTGTGCCGTCTCTGTGCCATAGCAAGTTTTTGTCCCACTCGCCGGCGAATTTTTGCCACCCTAATTCGCTAAAAATATTTGTGTGGTGAAACACGCAAAATCGATCGCCCCGCAGCAGTTTGGGAATTCGAGTCAGGTAGTTGAATATATCTACCGGCTCTACGTGTACCATTGTATCGTAACAAAAGCAGACATCGGCTGAACCTGGAGCGATGCCGTCTAATGTTAAACCGTCGAGTTTGACGTAAGAAACGCGATCGTCTCCCAAGCGCGATCGGGCGGCTTGCAACATTTGACTGGAAATGTCGGCACAAATTAGTCGATCGCAATATTTCAGCAGCAGCGAACCTGTTTTTCCGCCGCCGATACCAATTTCTAAAACCCTATGTTCTTTTTTGATGTACGGCGCAATAAATTGCTGTTCTATCAGCGCCTCGTATTCGGCTAAGGAATTAGCGGCACCGGCAGCTTTACCTATCCATTCGTCGCCAATATGGGCAAGTTCGGCATTAGTTTTTTGCCACTGTTGGGCGTAACTGTCCCATGCCCTTTCATAATCTACTCTTGGGCGATCGGTCATTTTTTCATCGTTCATTTTTGATTATTTTATAGTATTGATGGCTCAATTTTCAATATGTTCCGCAAGTCTGGGCAAATTATATCAAATCCTGCCCAAAGTCTACGAGTTGATTTACTGCGCTTGGCTGGGCGGGACGCTGACATTGTAAGATGACTAATGACTGCTGAAATATGCTTCGCAGAAAATATCTGCATAAGCTTGAGTCATTTCCTCAAAAGTATTAAGTGAATCCAAGACATATTTAGCGTTTTCTGCTAACTGCTGCCGCAATGATTTATCATCCAATAAACTAATCAAAGCTGCAACTAATTCGTCCGGGCAATCGGGCGTATAAAACAAACCGTTAATTCCTGGTCTCACTTGTTCTTTAATCCCAAAAACCGGCGATGTAACAATTGGCAAATCGCAGGCCATCGCCTCCAAAATCACTCTCGGAAAACTTTCGACGCGAGAAGTGCAAACAAAAATATCAGCAGCTTTGTAATATTTTCCCGTCTCCCCAGTTTCCGGGACTACTGTCACCCTTTGCCGCAACTCTTCCGGCAATTCCCCCACCAACTCGGCTAATTTATTGCTGTAAATACTCGGGCGATCGCCCACAATAAAACACCTAATTTTACTGTGCCATTTGTCAGGCAAAAGTGAAAGTGCCTTAACTAAATCCTGCTGTCCTTTGCGTTCGCATACCGTTCCCAGCAGCAAAATTACCACATCTTCCGCTGCAACACCTAAACTTTTTCTCGCCAATTCAGAATTCTCCGAATTTTTCAGTTTGCTCAAATCTAAGCCGTTGTGAATTACGGTAAAATTGTGGTGGCTGTTGAGAGGCAAATATCTGTCCCGCGTTGCATCTGCCACAAAAATCACCTTGTAAGGAAAGCGAAAACACTCTAAAGCTCTCGCTGCAATCTCCGAACCAAACCTGTTAAAATAAGTTTGCCAAGGTTCGCTTTCGTGCACGTTCCACACCGCCGGAATTCCGATTAGCCGCGCCGCATCAACTACAAAAAAGTTTTCTAAAGTATTGGCATAAATTGCATCTACTTTTAAACTTGCAATTTCTGTGCTAAAACTGCGGATGGCTTCATCATAAGCATCGCGCTGGTAGATGTGTTCGAGAGGATTGTCGCGCACAATTACTTCAATTCCCTGCTGTTCGTAAGCTTGACGCAGGGGCCCCTCTGTTGTGCAAAGTACGATCGGCTCGATCGCACCCTCAGCCGCCAATTTCACCGCGATTTCGTACTGATGCAGCGGCGCACCCGTGAAATCCAGCGAGTTGCTGCACATCAAAACTCTGATAGGATTTACAAAATTATTTACTGATATCAAAGAACCAAAATTACCAAATTTTAGTTCTTGCTTCTCCCCTGCATCCGTTACAGAATCCGTGACCAAACTTTCTTGTTCCTTAATAAAAAACCGTCGGGGTTGAATATGAAAATACTCATCTTCTAAAGACAAGTGAGGACTGTAAAAACTGTCATTTTTTCCGGCATACTTGCGTCTAAAAGCCGCCACTTCTTGAGGATTGTCGGTAAAACCCCTAGAAGTTCCCTCTTTGTGCAACAACTCCGCATCTGGACAATATACGCACCGATAACCCAGTTCTAACAGTCGGTATCCGTAATCTGCATCATTGTAAGCAACAGCAAAATTCTCCTCATCAAAACCGCCCAATTCTAAGAACAATTGACGCGGAGTAATCGTGCAAGCCGCTGTTACCGCAGAATAATTTCGCGTTACCATCGCTTGAGAAAGATAGCCTCGATTTTCGCTGTTCATGAGCTTAAAAGCGTGACCGGCCAAACCGTGATGCAGCCCGTGAATTATGCCCGCGTGCTGAATTCTTCCGTCGGGATATAAAAGCCTCGCGCCAACTGCACCGACAGCGGGAATTTGAGCGTATCCCACCATTTGACTAAGCCAGCGCGGGTTAATTACTTCAGTATCGTTGTTCAAAAACAATACATATTCGCTATCAACTTGTTCGGCAGCGCGGTTGTTAATTGCTGCAAAACTAAACTTGCCGTCAGGATTTTTTATCCGCAAAACTTGGCAACTTAATTCCTTTAAATATTCCAGAGTTTTCGGGTCGTCGCTTTCGTTATCGATGACGGCAACTTGATAATTTTTATATGTTGTAGTTTCTAGAGAATCCAGACAGGCTTTCAGCAATTTGAGCTGATTTTTAGTAGGAATAATTACCGTTACTGACGGGCCGTTATCCGGGAAATCCTGGGCAAATATGCCCAAATTTTCTTTAATCGCCCATGCGTGCTGAGCGACATTGCCGTTAATTTTTCGGCGGTTTAGTGCGTCTTGAATGGCTTTTTGACCTGCGGCAAAACTGGCGGGTTTTGCAGCCCCAGATATGGCTGTAGAACCGGGTGCGGTTCGCCAGTGATACAGCACTAGCGGGAGGTGCGCGACGTGGCGAGAAATTTCGGTTGCTCTCAAGGCAAAATCGTAATCTTGCGAGCCTTCCAAACCTAGTCGCAAACCGCCTATTTGTTCAAAAATGTGTTTTTTAACGGCGCACAAATGACCGAGATACATATAGGAAAGCAGCAGTTCCGGCGACCATTCCGGTTTGAATTGCGGGGCGAACCGGCGACCTTTGGTGTCGATTTTGTCGTCGTCTGAGTAGAGAAAATCGGTGGCTGGATGCGCGGCAAAATATAAGGCGACTTCGCCTAATGCGTCGGGAGTTAGTTCGTCGTCGTTGTCTAAAAACAGGATGATGTCGCCTGTTGCGAGGGCGGCGGCGCTGTTGGTTGCTGCGCTGATGTTGCCGTTTTCTGTACGAAATGTGATGCGGATACGATCGTCCTTTTGGGCCCAGTTTTTCAAATTTTCAGAAACAGTGAATTCGGTGCTGCAATCGTCGGCAATGCAGAGTTCCCAATTTGGATAAACTTGATTGAGCACGCTAGCGATCGCACTTTCGAGAAAATCTATCTGCGGATTGTAAACTGGCATCACCACCGAGATTTTTGGCAGCGGTTCCCGGCAGGATTTTAACCTAGAAATCAAATAATTGCGCGCGCGATCGTTCCACTGATTCACTTCCAGCCATGCGTCGTACCTATCAATAGGTTTAGGCACCACAAAACCCGCAGGCGGCAGCAAATCTCCCGGGGAAATTAACTGTTTTTGCTGTCGGTAAATCTTCCCGAACTGGCGAATCACCCTGACAATTTCCCAAGGCATCGGCACAATTCTGCCGAGACGCTGTTTTCTCTCCCTCGCCCGCTGGCGGATTGCCTCTATCAAATTCGACAACTCCTCAAATTTATCCGCACTTCGCTGCCAGATATGGTAGCGGCGCACGGTCAATTTTTTTGGCGCTTGAAAATACAAAATTTCCCCGCTTTCTAACTCAGCTTGCAGAGAAACGTGCCATTCACCAGCCGGCAAATCGACAAGGGCCTCAAAGCCGCTTTCCGAACTGTTAACCCAGTCGGGAAACACTTCGCCGACATCTTTTCGCCGCAAACCGTAGGCGCACTCTACAGAAGTATCGCCGCATAAAAGGCTTAATTTAGCAATTTTGCGATCGTGGTGACAGCACCAACCTGCAAACAAAATTTGACCCTGACGCTGTTCCCAGACCACTGGTACATCTAACGATGCTTGAATCGTTGAAACTAACAGCGGATAAGCTGCCAAAAGATGCCATTTACCTCGCTCGTCTTGTGCTTCCAGCAGCACTTCGTGCCGTCCGGCAGGCGCTTGCAATTCAATTGTAAAACCAGATTTATTCGCCGTCGGAATATTACAATATGCTAGGGCTATATCGCTTCTTTCTATGCCGTAAACACCCGCGAAACTCTTGTCTTCAACTCGGGCGCGAACTGCTGTAATCTCTCTTTTTTTGTGAAAAACCCAGCCCGCAATTAGCAGATTGGAATCGCAAACTTGCCAAGTAGTGGGTTGATCTAAGGAAAAAATAAATTTAGGGAACAAGTCGCGGATTCTGTGCTGAACTTCCGACCATTTTTCTCTGAGTTTCCACCATCTAGAAGACTTAATTTTAGCAAGTTCTGTTCGGAAGTTTTCATTCTCCTGGCGGGATTGTTCTAAATTTTCCTGAGTATCCTTTAATTTTTCCTGACTTTGACTTTGTGCTGTTTCTAACTGAAGTAATTCAGCTAACTTTTGCTGCAATATAAATTCAGTCTCTTCAAATTGTACCTGAGTTTGCCCTAATTCAGCTTCTAATTCTAATACTTTGGCTAAAGCTTCTTGAAATTGCGATTCTTTGCCTGCAAACTGTACCTGAGTTTGTCCTAATTCTGTTTCTAATCCGAGCAGTTTTGCTAAAGCTTCTTGAAATTGTGATTCTTTGCCTGCAAGCTGTACCTGAGTTTGCCCTAATTCAGCTTCTAATTGTAATATTTTTGTTAAAGCTTCTTGAAATTGCGATTCTTTGCCTGCAAGCTGTACTTGAGTTTGTCCTAATTCTGTTTCTAATCCGAGCAGTTTCGCTAAAGCTTCTTGAAAATTTGATTCTTGGCCTGCAAGCTGTACTTGAGTTGCTCCTAATTCTGTCTCTAATCCCAACACTTTCGCCTGGGCATGGTGAAATTGTTCTTGCCACTGTTTGACTTCGGAATTGCTGTTTTTTTGCTGTTTTTCCAGCAAGCGGATTTTCAACCAATCTTCAAATGGCCAGACTGGAGATGCTGGGAAATGAATAACTCGATCGATCGCGAATTTCGATTCGCTGCTGAGATTGCCAGCTTGGGTTTCCAAAAGTTCATATAGTTCTAAGGCTTCGGGAAAATATTTTTCTATTAAACTCGGTCTGTGACTTTTGACAATATCGTTGACTAATAAAGATTCTTCAAAGTTGTCGCCCGGTATCGCACCTAAGTTAACATGAAAATTTTCGTTTATTCGCTCGATGAAAAGTTCGGGAGTGTTGCCGATCGGGTAAACGTTTGCTAGCAGACAGCGATCGGGAAAACGTTCGTAAAGTTCTAAAACTTTTTGATTGTAGTGAACCCACATTTTTACTGCCATTTCGGGATTTTGCAGCAAGCTGACATCGGTTCCCCGGCGGTAAAGGGAATCGACTACTTCCCAGGGCGATCGATAAACACAGATAAAATTAGCTTCTGGGAGCAAAGTCAGCCAAAAATCCAAAAAAAGAGTTGTTCGCGGGTCTTTCCAACCCCAATGTTTGTGAGTTTGTTGATTTTGGTCGATCGCGCGTTTGGCGATTTCCACGTATTCTGCTGCTACCGGAATCGTTTTTTCAAACGTACAGCCTAGTTCATCAATACCGTGCGATCGCAAAACACTTTTGTGAAACTCCACAAAATCAACATTCTCGAAATGACCTTTCACATTTCCGTCGGCCGGGCCCACTAACTTTTTGCCAATATCAACCCCGACTTCCTGAAACAAAGAAGCTGTTAAAGACGTACCGGAACGGTGCATTCCGGTAACAATAAAAACCGACGGTTTGGTGTCATTTGTACTCACAATTTCTCTCCCTCGCCCTAATTCCCACACCAATTTTACTCGATCGCTAGTCTCCCGCTAAGCCGAGCGACCGCCTGACTTGAAACCAGGCGGTTCTCACCTTCCAGAACTTGCTGCTTTCCATTGCCAAAACTCGACTGTTCGCTTGCTCTAGTTTTTCCTTGAGATTAATTAGCTGATTTTGAGTTTGTTCCAACTGCATTTGGACAGATATTAACTGATTTTGAGTTTGCTCCAACTGCGTGTGAGCTGAAATTAATTGACTTTGAGTTTCTTGCAAATTCGTTTGAGATTCTTCCAACTGCGTTTGAGTAATCATTAACTTACTTTGACTTTGCTCCCATTCTATTTGAGCCGAAGCTAACTGAGTCTCCATTAGTTGGATTTTAGTCTGAGTAGACCCCAAAAGAGACTGCGATTGCCTTTGGCTCAGCAGCGATTTCACAGTGCAAGTTTCCATAATCCACTCCGCACCGTAGTTATTGATTGCTTTAACTATTAACACATCCTGTGGCGTCACAGTGTTTTTCGGTAAATAACAGCGCCAACCAGACTGCAAAGCAGCATCTGTTTTAAAGTATCCAGCCACATCCGACCTATTGTAAAAAGGCTCGCATTTCTCTACTAATTCGCCGTTGACCAGCACTTGCACCTCCTCAATGCGGCCCTCCTCGTTCACATCGGCAGCCCACCCTTCCAGATACAAATTATCCTTATTAGTTAAAGCAGCAACATCAACATATCCTTCCGGGTGGTGACTGAATTTCAAACTAGAAAATTCTCTATTCAGTTGATTTGTAACCACATACAAATCCTGAAACCTGCATATGCCTTTTTCAATTCGATGCACAAATGCTTTGCCACCACTAACTTTATCGACAATTTCTCTAACAAACTTTTCCGTTACATAAGTTGTGCCGTATTCTTCCTTATCTAAAGACTGACTTTCGCTATCTGCGCTAAACAGAATTCCTTTTGCCGGCATTTCTATGCTAGATTCCAGCAGACTCTCATCGTGAACACTGAACATCAAAATCCCGTCTTGAGTCAACAAATCGTACAAATTTTGCACCCAACTCGTAAAAGTTCTTTCCGGCATATGGCTGAAAAAAGAATTAGCCAGAATGCAGTCAAACTTTCGGTCAATTAAATAATTTTCTGGTTTTCCCGTCGAGACAATACCGCTGACGCCAAAGTATTCAGTTTGAAACTTGACCGCGTTAGCATAAATATCAGAAACCCAAATTTTTTCCGGCGGCATTTCCTGAATCAAAAACCGGGTAAATCGACCGTAACCGCAGGCAAAATCTAGAAAAGACGGTACATTTTCAAAACTCCCAAAATGCCAATCCACAACTTGTTTAACGGTATCCAGGATGCGACGCCCGATCGCATAATAGCGCACGAAAGCCCGATCGCGATCGTCTTTGACATTGCTCAAGCTGAACAAATACATTTCATCGTCTTCGCAAATATTCTGTTTAAAATCTTCGGGAAACTTAGCTTGCTCTCGAATAAATGCTTTGATTACGGGATTTTCTACTAAATCTAAATTGATATTGCTCATGGTTTTCACAGAATTTTAGATTACCTCGGTTGACGGCTCTTTCACCAGAGAATCAGGATTAACAACAGTTAAACACGGTTCGATCAGCAAGTCAACGATGCCGTTACCGCACGACTCAGTACAAGACTGAACTCTAAACATCGCCACATCAACGCAGCGATCCAGATAAGTTAAATCCCCATCAACCGTTCCCACAACCCCAGCATTCAGAAAATAAACCCCGGGATTCAGCAAACATTTAAACTGAAACTTCACCACAATTGTCGTTCCCGCTTCCACATACCGAACTGACTGAGTAGAACCCTTCAAAGAAGCACCCGCCAACTCAAAACCGCTAATCGTTTTAATCAACATTCCAAACCTAACTTTGGAAGTTGACCGCGAGAAAGTGACAGAGTAAGTGTAAATATAATCTTGACGACCGATCAAGTGATTTACCACATTTCCCTTCAGCGTCTCGATGCGGGGGTTGATAATTTCCGCTCCGCGAGACGGATACCTCACAGTATTCGACGGTATCATCCCCGGATCGTAAAATTCATCATAATATTCCTTAGGTTTGGAGAGATGTTGCTCGGGTTTAACTTCTTTCTTTGTGCTTTCTAAATTAGCATCCTGAAGTTTCTCTTGACTTTCCTGTTTTGTCAGTTGGTTCAGGGTCCGAATATCTGACTTCAACCCGAGAACCTTATCCGGATCGGCATAAATCAGCTTTTGATACTTAGAAATTACCACCTTCGGAGTGTGAGCCAGCAGTAATTCACCGCTATCCATTAAAATCGCCGACGTACAAAGTTGCACCACAGAAGTAGCAGCATGAGAAACAAATAAAATCGTTCCGCCACCTTCCTGAATGCTTTGCAAGCGGGCAAAACACTTTCGTTGAAAAGCTTCGTCGCCCACCGAAAGCGCCTCATCAACTACCAAAATATCCGGCTCGACGCTAGTCGCAACGGCAAAAGCTAGCCTGACAAACATACCGCTAGAATAAGTTTTGACTGGCTGTTCGATGAAATCCCCAATATCAGCAAAGGCAGCTATATCGTCAAACTTTGCTTCAGTTTCTTTTTGATTGAATCCGAGTAATTGAGCGTTAAAAAACACATTTTGCCGCCCGGTAAATTCCGGGTTAAACCCGCTTCCGAGTTCCAACAAAGCGGAGACTCGCCCTTTAACATCCACGCTTCCTGCGGTAGGGGTCAGCGTCCCCACAATTATTTGCAGGAGAGTGCTTTTTCCGGAACCGTTGCGACCGACGATTCCCAAAGTTTGTCCTTGAGGAATTTCTAGATTGATATCGTGCAGCGCCCAAAATTCGTCAGCGAGTTTTTTACTGGGGTAAATAATTTCCTTTAAGCGGTCTCCTGGACGATCGTACCGCTTAAAGCATTTGGAAACATTTTTTAGTGAAATTACATTTTCTGTCATTGGCGGCAGTCAATCGATTTTAGATTTTAGATTTTAGATTTTAGATTGACTTGAAATCTTAAACAAATTTACAGCACAATCGATTTTAGATTTTAGATTTTAGATTTTAGATTGACTGTAGATATAAAACAAATTTACAGCACGCTCGATTTTAGATTTTAGATGGATTTTCGCTCTCAAACAAATTTACAGCACGTCAGCAAAAGCGGGACGCAAACGCCGGTAAACCGCCAAACCTCCACAAAATATAGCAGCAGAAATCAGGGTGGCGACACCCCATTCGCCCCAGTGCTTAACTTCTCCAAGCAGTATGAGGTCTCGATAAACCTCGGAGATGGCGGCCATTGGATTTAGCCAAAATATCCACGCTCGCCACTCTTGGGGGATTACTGATGCTGGGTAGACGATCGGCGTCAAATAAAACCAAAAATTTAGAATAACACCTAATGTCTGAGGAATGTCTCGCAAAAACACTGTCAAGCCCGCTGTCAAATATCCCAAACCCGCTGTCAGCAGCAACTGAGGAACCCAAACCAGCGGTAGCAAGCATAAAGTAGCGTTGAGCTTTTGCGAGGACACTACCACTATGACAATCAAAGCTGCTAAACCCAGAGAACTTTCAATAAAAGCTGTAAAAATCGGTACTAACGGCAGCAAACCGAGGGGAAATACCACTTTTTTCACTAAATTCGGCTGCCCCACCACCGATACTCCCGATTTGATCAAACCGCTGGTGAAGGCACTCCAAGGCAACAAACCTGCAAACAGCCAGACTCCAAATGTAATGTCGCTGTTTTCCGGGAAGCCTGCAAGGCTGAGTTTTACCTTGAGGACGATCGAAAATACGTATGTGTAAATCACCAATTGCGATAGCTGATTCAGCAGCGGCCACAAATTGCCCAGAATCGAGCCTTTGTATTGAGCTTCCAAGTCCCGGCGCACCAATGTTGCCAGCAGATTCAGCTTCGCCCAGCGCTGGCTACTTCCGGGCAGCCTGCCGCCCACCCTTCGGGCTTTTTGGGCAACTCCTTTCACCGTTCTATGCAATTTTTTCGCCCTCGTTCACTACCTTCACACCTAAATCAACTCAAGCTACAATTGTGCAGCTTTTGCTAAACCGCAATTATTCCACAGCCCCGTCGCTTTGAGCAACCATCTGTCACTCTGGCGAAGGATGTTATTTTAGCCGATCGCCGATCGAACTGCCGAACCGATCGCTAGTTTTTGCTCGTTGTCGTAGCCCCACCGCTGGAAAAATTCTCCGTACTCGCCGTTGGCACTCTGCAAACTTTCTAGCATTTGCGACGCTATAGTTTGACAGGCGGGCATTTGCAGGATTTGAATTAAATTGCGCGATCGCTCCTGCACTCTAGCAGAACCGGCCGCCATTTTCTCCTTTTGCTGGCGCGAGTGATGCACGACCATTGCCGCCGACATCGCCAAATTTTTCACCAGCAGTTCTGCTACGATCTCAGGAGCCGATCGCAGCGCCTCGACTACTCCGGGTGACGGTCGATCTGCCTCCTGTCGATCGTCCGTTAGATAGGTGACAAAAAAACCCCTAGCGCCGTTCTGTGTTTTCACCAGAGATCTAACAGCTTGCTCGATGTCGGCCTCTGAAACTCGATTGTCCTCAATCAACGACAGTAAAGATTCAGTCAGATCGATCGCCCCCTCAAAAGTTATGCTTTCCGATGCTAATAAAGAAGATGGAATACTCATCACGAACTCAATAATTGTAAAGATTCTGCTAACAATTGTAAACAATTCCCGCTGCCCGATCGCAAATAAATATGGCTATTATCTCCTCCAAACAACAGCCCCCCGACCCAAATCTACCCGAAGACATAGCTCCAACCCGTCGCAAAAAAGCCGTCAAACCCCAGACGGAATCTTTGCTAGAATCGCAAGAACTACCCGACGAAATCAACAGCAAACAAGACGACAAAATCCGACCCCAGCGGTTAGCTGAATACATCGGGCAAAAAGACTTGAGAGAAGTTTTGGCGATCGCAATTGCAGCGGCAAAATCTCGCGGCGAACCGATGGATCACCTGTTACTCTACGGGCCTCCAGGGTTGGGAAAAACCACAATGTCGCTAATTTTAGCAGCAGAAATGGAAGTTGAATGCAAAATCACCACTGCCCCCGCTTTAGAAAAACCGCGAGATATTGTTGGATTGTTGATCAACCTCAAAGCAGGCGACGTGCTGTTTATCGACGAAATTCACCGTTTATCTAAAGTTACAGAAGAAATCCTCTATCCGGCGATGGAAGACTGCCGCTTAGATATTACGATCGGGCAAGGAAAAACCGCAAAAATCCGCAGCATACCTCTGAAACCGTTTACTTTGGTAGGAGCAACAACCAAAGTCGGTTCTCTAACATCTCCATTGCGCGATCGCTTCGGCTTGATCCAAAGATTGCGCTACTACGAAATAGACGAACTCAGTCTCATTGTCCAAAGAACCGCCCAAGTTCTCGACACTCAAATTACCCCAGAAGGAGCCACAGAAATTGCCCGCCGAGCTCGCGGAACCCCCCGGATCGCTAACCGCTTGCTGCGGCGAGTTAGAGACTACAGCGAAGTCAAAAATTTAAAGCCAATTGATGCCGAAGTTGCCTCACTCGCCTTGGAATTATTCAACGTCGATCCGCTAGGTTTAGATTGGACAGATCGGCGGATTTTGACAGCAATGATTGAGAATTTTAACGGCGGCCCAGTGGGCTTAGAAACCCTCGCAGCTTCTACAGGAGAAGACACTCAAACCATTGAGGATGTATACGAACCTTATTTAATGCAAATCGGATTTTTGCAGCGGACAAGTCGCGGAAGGATGGTAACGGTTGCTGCTAGAAAACACTTGGGTTTTATTGAATAGAAGGAGTAGAAAATGGTACAGATACAAACAAAAACACTACCTTTGTCAGAGTTTCTCAAACTACCAGAAACAGAACCAGCTAGCGAATATATCAACGGTGAAATCATCCAAAAACCAATACCACAAGGAAAACATAGCAGGATTCAAGGTGAATTAGTCCCAGCCATCAATGTCTTAGTTAAAAAGCCGAAAATTGCCTTAGCTTTTCCCGAATTGCGGTGTACTTTTGACGGCAGATCGATCGTGCCAGATGTCACAGTATTTACTTGGGACAGAATACCTGTTGATGAAAATGGGGATGTTGCTAATGTATTTGAAACTTACCCAGATTGGACAATTGAAATTCTCTCTCCAGGCCAGAGTCAATCTAAAGTAACTGGGAATATTTTACACTGTCTGAAAAACGGCACTAAAATGGGTTGGCTGATCGATCCGATGGTGCGATCGATATTAATTTATCCCCCTGAAAAGCAACCGGAAATTTTAGCAAAACCCGAAGAATTGTTGCCGGTTCCAGATTGGGCAGCAGAATTGCGGCTGACAGTAGGAGATTTGTTTGGATGGTTGAAACTATAGCAGAAGTCAATCGATTTTAGATTTTAGATTTTAGATTTTAGATTTTAGAATCGACCCCACGGATGAATCCGGGGGCGAGCACAAGATGATTCGGAGCTTTTTTTCTACCTCCACGGATGAATCCGGGGGCCCGGACCTAATTACTTTCGGTCAGTTGACAGTTGACAGTTGTTATTTGTTATTGGGTACCAATAATTTTTCCGGCTGTGCCTCCAATTACCAATTACTAATTCCAATTACAATTACACATTACCAATTACTAATTCCAATTACGCATTACAAATTACAAATTACAAATTCCCCATGTTGCTATACCTCAGAATAGAAAACTTTGCCTTAATTGACTGCCTGGATCTAGAATTTGGCCCGAGTTTGAACGTATTTACAGGCGAAACTGGCGCCGGTAAATCGATTATCCTAGATGCGATCGATGCAGTGTTGGGCGGCAAGGTCGATCGCCGATCGATTCGCACCGGAGCAACGCGGGCAATATTGGAAGCTACCTTTGAACTGGACAAAGCCGCAGCTTTGTGGCTGGGCGAGCAAGAAATCGAACCCATAGACGGAAATTTAGCCGTTTGCAGCCGGGAAATTAACGCATCTAGCGGGGCTCTGCGCACCAGATCGCGCTTGAACGGAATTCTGGTCAACCGCCAGTTAATGGACCAATTGCGCGATCGGCTTGTGGAAATGACAGCCCAAGGCCAAACCGTCCACCTCGGACAAGAAACCCTCCAGCGAGAATGGCTCGATTTATACGGCGGCCAAAGGCTCGCTGAAGCGCGATCGACAATCGGCTCCGCGTGGCTCTCAGCCAGCAGCGCCAAAACAGCCCTCAAACGCAGGCGTCAGTCGGAACAGCAGCGGCTGCAAAGACTTGATTTGTTAGAATACCAAGTCCGAGAACTCGGCGAAGCCCACATCGAAGATGCCGACGAACTCGAACAGCTAGAACAAGAATCAATCCGGCTGGGCCACGTCGTGGAATTGCAGCAGCAAAGTTACCAAGTCCACCAAGCCCTGTACCAAAACGAGGGCGACAGCGCATCAGCCGCCGACTTGTTGAGCAAAGCGGAAGTAATTTTAAGCGACATGGCCGTTTACGATGTGCAGTTGCAACCAATCCTAGAAATGGTCAGCGATGCTTTAGCTCAAGCCACAGAAGCCAGCAGGCAAATTAGCAGCTACGGCGAACAATTAGAAGCAGATCCCGAAAGACTCGAAGAAGTAGAAGATCGGATTCGCGAACTCAAACAAATTTGCCGCAAATACGGGCCGCTCAAAGAAGCGATCGCCTACTACCAAAGCATTCAAAACGAACTAAACGAACTTTTAGAAGGAGGCGACTCAATGGAAGCCTTAGAACTCGCATATCAGACCGCTTTAGAGCAATTAAAAGACGCTTGCAGCCACCTCACTACCCTGCGGCGCGAAGCAGCCCTCAAACTAGAAACGCACCTCGTAGGAGAACTTAAGCCGTTAGCAATGGAAAAAGTGCAATTTCAAGTCGAGATCTCGCCTTCTACCCCAACCGCTAGCGGTGCCGACCAAATCGCCTTTTGTTTCAGTCCCAATCCGGGCGAACCCCTGCAACCCCTGGGCGCGATCGCCTCCGGGGGAGAAATGAGCCGCTTTTTGCTCGCCGTCAAAGCCTGTTTTTCTCAAATAGAAAGCGCTGGTACGCTGATTTTTGACGAAATCGACGCCGGAGTCTCCGGGAGAGTCGCCGGCGCGATCGCCAAAAAACTCTACCAACTTTCCGACAAACACCAAGTTCTCTGCGTCACGCACCAGCCGCTGATCGCGGCGATGGCTGATTTTCATTTTCGCGTCAACAAACAGACGATCGAAGCAGAGCCGAGTATCGGCGAACCCGCAGCCAATTCCGAACCATTGGAACGCACAGTAGTCAGAGTTGCCGCCCTCAACAGCGAGCAGCGGCGCGAAGAACTCGCCCAACTCGCCAGCGGCCGCTCAGCAACAGAAGCGATCGCCTTCGCCGAATCCCTGCTTGTCGAAGCCGCCGGACTGCGCCAAACTCAGTGGGCAAAACCCTGAAAACACAACAATTGTTTGCGCACCGCCAGTCGAAAATAGTCCACTCCGCCTTCGGAGTCTCCAAAACCGATTGTCTTAAATCTTTATTGAGGGTTGAAAAAAGTATGGGAGTAAAAAAACCCGGTTTATGCGTCCAAGACGGGAAAAAAAGCTGCAACGGAAACCGATGATCGAACGGGGTCAAACTCAGTTTTTCATACCCTTACCCGACCCTCCAGCCGATCGGGGGGCCAAAAGGCGGAGTTTTTCCGAGCCGGAGGTTACACTAAAAATGGCAACAGCAAGTTTTACAAAAAAAAAGCTGAAAGGCCCGTGAGTTTAGTCACGGGACGAGAGCTAAGAGCAGCAAAATTGAGAGAAATTCTAGTTAAAAACCACAATTGTGTACAGAAGGGCACACATCACTAGCAACTGGTGGTGTCACAATTGCAGCTAGTCCCACAATGCCATCCCTCTTTCAGCAGTCCTCCCTGCAGTACGCATTCATGTTATTGCGGGCGATCGGCTCTTAGACCTGCCGAACCTACTTAAACCAGGCACGCACAATGTCAAAATCAGTTAATAAATCATTTAAACAGGATTCGCATTCTCTAAAAAGAGTGCAGCAATGCCACAGCAGCATTACCGTCGCACCAGGAGTTCACTAGCCATCCCAACTGAATTGCCCTTGCCCTGTGGTCGGAGTTCTGTAAACTGGGAAATACTTTCACACATACTTGAGTTTTGTGCGACAGGTGACTCCCTAATGAACTTGCCCGCTCTCCTAGCTTAGAGACTAACCCTTACGCTTAAGATTCTGTAAAGGTCTATGACATCTGCATCTCCCAATCTGCCAGCTATGGAAAACAACATGACAATGACAGTAGAGGCCACTGTTGTCAGTGAAAAGGATGATTTTACTCCTGTAACTGAAAATCATCAGGAACAGCATTCTCATTATCCCTCTAGTAATAATCAAATCGTCAAAAGCCAAGGAAACTTCTCCAGTTTCCTCGCACCCCTAAACAAAGATAGTTTTAAAGGAGTCGCCAGGGAAGTTGAGGAAAAACTGAGGGTTGTCAATCAAACGCTGGGAATGCTCGACAATATCCTTGACAGCCAGGGATTTGACGCCATTCTTAACGAAATGTTGCAGTCGATTACCCTCAAAACCGGGGAATTGCTAAATGCCGCTCGCAGCACGATATATTTATTAGACGACGAAAAAAATGAACTCTGGGCGATCGTTGCTAAAGACGAAAATGGCAACAACCTAGAGTTCCGATTTCCCTCCCATGTGGGCATTGCGGGAGAAGTAGCCACAGAGAAAAAAGTGGTGAACATTCCTTATGATTTTTATAACGACCCCCGATCGGCTAACGCCAAAAAAACTGACGAAAGAACAGGATATCGCACTTATACAATGCTGGCGATGCCCCTGATCAACGAAGAAACAGGAGAGTTAGTAGCAGTCGTTCAACTGATTAATAAACTCAAGCCCAACCACGAACATTATGGTACTTTAGAATCACAGATTGACAAGGCAGGATTTACTCAAGAAGACGAACAAGTTTTTCGAGAATTTGCCCCGTCGATTCGCCTAATTCTAGAGTCTTCTAAATCTTTTTACGCAGCAACTCAAAGACAACGTGCGGCGACAGCGCTGATGAACGCCGTCAACGCTCTTTCTCAGAGCAGTTTAGACTTAGAAGATACCCTAAAGCGGGTGATGGATCAGGCCCAAGAACTGATGAACGCCGATCGCAGCACCCTGTGGCTAATTGACGAAGATAGAAATCAACTGTGGACAAAAATCCCGATCGCAGGTCAACTTCAAGAAATTCGCATACCCAGAACAGCCGGTTTCGCAGGCATCGTCGCCCAATCCAGTGCACCGCTGCTGATTCCCTTCGACGTGTACGACGATCCCCGCGCTGCAATTTCCAAAGAAGTGGATCAAAAGTCGGGGTATCGCACTTGCAGTATGCTGTGTATGCCGGTGTTTAACTCCAACCACAAATTGATTGGTGTCACCCAATTAGTTAATAAAAAACGACAAGGAGATTTTCCGCCCTACAACCCGGAAGATTGGCCGCACGCCCCCGATCAGTGGAAAGCGAGTTTCAATCGCAACGACCTGGAATTTATGAAGGCGTTTAACATCCAAGCAGGAGTCGCCCTGCAAAACGCCAAACTGTTTGCAGAAGTCAAACAGCAAGAACAAAGACAAAAAGATATGCTGCACGCATTGACTAACGGCGTGATTTCTACCGATAAAAAAGGTAATATAGTAGCGACAAATCCCAGTGCCAAAAAATTACTGGGTGTCAGCGATGCAGAATTAGCCGAAGGTCAATCTGTGCGCGAGTTAATTAAGTTAGAAAAAGGCGATTTTGCCAAATGGTTCGATGCGTCTTTGTCCCCCGAAGACGATAACGACCGCCAGCAGTATTACCCCGATCAAGTTTTGCTCTCCTTTAAAGGAGAATCGCAGAGTATCAATCTCTCGATTAACTCAATGACCGACGCTACCGACTCCAGCAAGGTCAACGGCGCATTAGTTGTCATGGAAGATATTAGCAGCGCCAAGCAAGTCAAAAACTTGATGTACCGTTACATGACCCCAGAAGTAGCCGAAGCTTTGTTAGCTTCAGGGGATACTGGATTGGGCGGCAAGCGCAAAAACGTTTCGGTGCTGTTCTCAGACATTCGCAGCTATACCACACTTACGGAAAAATTGCAAGCCGAAGAAGTGGTAGTGATGCTCAATAAATATTTTGAAGTGATGGTAGATGTCGTATTCGAGTACGGAGGGACTCTCGACAAATACATCGGCGACGCTCTAATGGCTGTTTTTGGCTCTCCAGCACCCCTAGAGGATCATGCTTGGTGCGCGATGCAAACGGCAGTGAAAATGCGGGCAAAACTGGCAGAGTTCAATCAAGAGCGTATGGCACATGGCGAACTGCCGATCGGCATCGGTATGGGCGTACATTCCGATGAAGTTGTCAGCGGCAACATCGGTAGTAGCAAACGCATGGAATTGACTTCGATCGGAGACGGCGTAAACCTCGCCTCTCGCTTAGAAGGCGCCAGCAAGCAGTACGGCACCGACTTGATCATCAGCGACAATACTTACAGAGATTATGCCGATCGGCTGTACGTGCGAGAACTCGACTTTATTACTGTCAAAGGCAAAAGCGAACCCGTAATCGTTTACGAACTCGTCGGCATCCGCGAGGGATACTCGCCAGTGGGCAAGTCACTAACCGAAAAACAGCAAAAAATTATAGAACATTACACCAAGGGGCGCGAACATTACAAAACTCCAGTCACCCAAAGACTATCAGAAAGTGAGGTGAAAAACATCTTAGATAATGTCGCCGCAATGCCGGAGGCAGAGATTAAGAACCTCTCCTACAATTTAGATCAACAGTTGGAAGACGAACTCAAGAACCTGTTACATCAACTGAAAAAGCTGTCAGAATACGATCCAAAAAACCTGTCCGAAGCAGACCAACTCATTGTGCTGCTACAGTCAGAAATCCAACTGCTGAGATTGGAAGGCATCAAAAACCTCTCGGAAGAGGAAGCCAAAATGCTGCTGCAAGCAAAAATCAAGCCGCTATCAGCAGAGGAGATTAAATACTTGCAAGAAGGCGAAGTCAAAAAGCTGTTGGAAGCAGACATCTTAGAACCATCAAATCCCAAAATCAAGAAGCTGAAACCTGCAGAGATCAGGCGGCTATTGCAGGCTAAAATTAAAAGTCGGGCCTCCGAGACAGTTGCAGAAATGTTAGATGAGAAATTTGAAAATCTGGGACTCGATCGGGTGAAAAAACTACTGAGCGAGTTTAAGAAAGCCTTAGAACCCAAAGCCAAGCAAGCCTTTAAAGACGCTGAAGGCGAATTTAACGCCGTTCTGGAAGTTGACTCGAAAAACAAGGCAGCTAAATTGCACGTCGATCGCTGTATGTTATTTCAGCATGGTTTTTCAGACGTACTCAACTGGGATGGGGTCTGGAATCTTACAGAAAAATAACAGTGGCCCACAGCAAATGCTGGCGGTGGCGCCAGGGTTCCGGGGGGGCGGGGGCAATCGCGATCGGGGTGCGCCTCCCATCCGACCACCCATTAACCTTAATATCCAATTGAGATTAATTGTAAAGAAGCTCCAACAGGTATTATGGTTAGATAACCGGATTTGAACTCGCAAGCCAGATGCCTGTGTTTCGCCCTACCTGTTTCGTTCGCACTACCTACTGCAACAAACTTAGCACTTCTAGTATTTGAAGCGCTTAAAAATAGTTAAGACTTGCGGCAGCGTTAGCCGGTTTCTGAGAAAAATCTTGGAGAAAGGCGACGAAACATCCGATCGAAAACCGGGTTTCTCACCCCGCCCGCGTAAGTCTTAATAGCGTTAGCGGCTCCTAAAAAGAGCTTCCTTCGCAGATAGTCAATGTTCTAGTCTTAGATATAGAAAATCACTAGCGTCAGTTATGAATAATTGGAATTCGCAATCAGGAGATGTTGAGTGGGTAGATCATGTTTACCAACTATTGCTGGAGATTGCTCGGAGCTCCCTGTCAGATATCCCCAGAATCCCGGAAAATCTCACTGTTAAGGCCATCCCTCTGATCCAGAAGGTACAAAGCATTCAACAAAGACCTGACGGGCAAGTGTTCAAATCAGGTTCCTTTTCAGTAAACGATCGCGAATGGGTCGATCGAGTCTGCCAACTATTGGTAGAACTAACCAGCGCGTCTTTGTCCGCACAGCCAAAAATGCCGGAAAACCTTGCAGGCAGAGCTTTAGCCCTCGCCGATCGAGCACAAAAAATTAAAGAAGACATCGAAGAAAATGCAGCCGAAACCCCAGCAGATGAAGATGAAAATTCCTTACAGTCTCCAGACGCGCTGCTTTCCCTATTGCACCACAGTTTGAAAACTCAGCGCGCCAAAAGTTACAACCCGGATGCCCCCGAATGGCAGCAAGTATTGAGCCTGCTCGACGTAGTGCAGTCAATTTACAAGCAAATCGAAAATTAAATTCAAGCTTAAATCAGGCGCGTCTTTATTGTGCGAGATCGCTGGCTCTTAAAGGCGGTTGCCCTTTGACATAAAAATTTTTTGCCGCAGCCCGAACATTTCCGATTATTGCCTTTTAGTCAACTAAACTAGGTTTAATCGGTTCTAGGGCAAGAGAACATGAGCGGACAAAACATCGGCGATTTGTCAAAAGAAATATTAGCCGATCGCTATCAGTGCGATCGGCGGCTCGGCAAGCAAGCAGGAAGGCAAACCTTACTCGCCCGCGACTTAAAAACGCAACAGCAAGTAGTCGTCAAACTCCTCTCATTCAGCAGCGACTTTAACTGGGAAGACTTAAAACTGTTTGAGCGAGAAGTCGAAACCTTAAAATCCCTATCCCATGTCGCAATTCCCCGATATTTAGACTCCTTTGAAATCGACACTCCCAACCGCAAAGGATTCGCCCTAGTTCAGACTTACATCGAAGCCAAATCCCTACAAGAATATCTCTCAGACGGCCGCACCTTCAGCGAAAGCGAAGTCAAACAATTAGCCACAGCATTATTAGACATCCTCGCCTACCTGCACCAGCGACAGCCCCCCGTCATTCACCGCGACATTAAACCCAGCAATATTTTACTCAAAAATCGATCGGGCAACAGCGTCGGCGAAGTCTACCTAGTGGATTTCGGTGCAGTTCAAACCCTAGCAACCCAACAAGGAAAAACAGTCACCGTTGTCGGAACCTACGGCTATATGCCGCCCGAACAATTTGGCGGGAGGGCAGTCCCCGCTTCCGACTTGTACGGCTTGGGAGCAACATTAATCGCCTTAATTACCAATCAGCATCCTGCGGACTTGCCGCAGAAAGATTTGCAGCTCGAATTCGAGCAATTCACCAAATTAAGTCCCGGTTTTACCAATTGGCTGAAGTGGATGACGCATCCCAGTTTAGAACGCCGTCCCGCCTTAGTCCAAATCGCAAAAGAAGTTCTCGAAAAACCACAGACAATAAATAAATATTCCCTACCATTGAAACAGGGAAAAACCGTGAATACCTTTAGCTTGTTCTGGAATGCGATCGGGCGCAGCATTGGGACAGGATGTCTAGCTGTAGGAGCTTGTGCAGCAATTTACAGCACCTTTTTCTTTTCGGCACTGATGACGATAATTGTCCAAGGAATCCTGGGCATTTTTCTCGGCTTGCTGCTGGGGTTGGGGAACGGAATAATCGTAGCAATTGTGACCCGATTGTGTTTTTTCCCCCTAACTAATCCCAAACTTCACCGACAGGTTTTAAATGGAATTAGTATCGTACTCTGTACTTTGGTAAGCCTCGACTTCCTTCCGAAGACTTCGCTGCCGTATTACTCAAGTTCAAGTTATTATTATATTTTGGTGCTTGCACCGTCGCTAATTGCAGGACTATCTATGGGGGAAAGTAGCAAGTATTTTGCCCGCTGGTATCAAAGAAAAAGTGGAGTCTAAAATTTATATAAAGTAGGTTGGGTAGAGCGATAGCGAAACCCAAAACTTTATTTTAAATAAAAAAGCGAAACCCAAAACTTTATTTTAAATGAAAACTTGAGTTTCGTGACCTCAAACCAACGTACATAATTTTGGCTTGCACTCAAGTTAACATTAAGGTAAAAAAAAATGATTGCGAAAGTATTAGCAGAACGCTATGAAGTGCAGGGGCAACTGGGAAAACAAACAGGTCGCCAAACGCTGCTGGCTCGTGATTTGCAAACTCAAGAATTAGTTGTCATCAAACAGCTATTCCTTGGTAACGATTTTGAATGGCAAGACCTCAACCTATTTGAACGGGAAGCGGAAACTTTAAAAAAACTCGATCATCCAGCAATTCCTCGCTACCTCGACTACCTGGAAATTGACGAACCAGACAGTAAAGGA
This sequence comes from Microcoleus sp. S28C3, assembly GCF_036700785.1. Lineage (NCBI taxonomy): Bacteria > Bacillati > Cyanobacteriota > Cyanophyceae > Oscillatoriales > Microcoleaceae > Microcoleus > Microcoleus sp. S28C3. The sequence goes on from NZ_JAUBPO010000036.1 coordinate 61,185, forward strand.
TTTGCCCTGATACAGACTTATGTAGAGGGAAAAACTGGCTCTTCTGGAGTCAAGGTGATAAGCAAAACTAATTAGAAAAGCAAGCTAATAGCCTCGCCCGAAAGTTATCAAAG
>NZ_JAUBPO010000037.1:0-61270 GCF_036700785.1 Microcoleus sp. S28C3
GGAATCTCTCTCTAAATTCACCATAATTTCTACTCAGCTCCTTCTGAGTAAATTTGTGCTTAGTCTAAACTCCAGTTACTACTGACTGATGAATCTAATTGTCGTCATCCGATTGTATAAATCCGGGGCGGTGCGAACAATTTTTCTCAGGAGTTCATCCGTCACCCAAAAGACGACGGGAAAGGAAAATGTTTTGCTGAATTCGCTGCATAGTAGGTTGGTAGAAACGAGCAATCTATCGATCGCCTGCACTGATTCCAAACCGAGGATCATTAAAGCTGTAGGCTGTTCCCCATCTAGTTCTGCTGCTATTGTCCTGTAGAGAGTTGTTGCCGATTCGGGCAAAAACAGTTGCCGCGGTTTGACGGCACAAGTTGCTTGCAGCCGATCGACTATTTGCTGCCGCAAAGCCAGCGAGTTGCAGTGGACTAAAACGAAAGAAAAGTAACCTTGGGAAAGACGGAGTGCCCGCATTAAAGTTGAGAACGACCGCTCGTTATATTTAGCTGAGTCGTACTTAGCTGCATCGTCTTTAGCTGTATTTTCTGAGCTTTTGTGGACCATAAATTGCAGGTCTTTCATCTAGTTTTATAGATTTTCTAGATTAAATGCTATTTCTAAATAAAATGTGAAAATGTTTTTTTGTAGTAAAAACATTTTGGTTACTATAGCACGGTTTTAAATTAATATCAATAGTTCGATCGACTAATTTGGTCCCGGCCGCTCAAAAAGCCGCCTTCGACCGTACAACCAAAGTAGAGCAGAAGGCAGGAGGCAGAAGGAAGAAGGAATATTTCGCAACGGTTTCAGCAATTAAGAAGGTTCTAAATGTCGGGCGCTGTTGTTAGATTAAATGTAATTAAACATACAAAAAAATTACCGGGAATTCTCAGCCAGCGGCAAAGTAAACCAAAAAGTTGCCCCTGCACCTGGACTGCTAATTACCCCAATTTCCCCGCCGTGAGCGCCAATAATTTGTCGGCAAAGATATAGACCCAAACCCAAACCAAGGGAGTGTCGGGATTGATAACCCCTAACGTAGAGGTCAAAAAGATATTCGCACTGTTCCGGCAATATTCCCACCCCGTCATCTTCAACGGTACAGTAAATCATGCTACTTGGAGAATTAGGGATTGGGGATTGATAATTAGGGATTGGGGATTGTGGAGTGGTAATCGGTAATTTGTCGGTGTCTTGTTTTGCTTGTTTTTGATTTACAATTAATTTTTCCGCCTTGATTACTTGAGCGGAAACCGTTAAATTCAGTCCGGGCAGATTGTGTTTTAAAGCATTAGAAATTAAATTATAAAACACACGCCTTAACTGAGTAGTGTCAGCATTCACGGCGGGAAAATCATCTGGTACCAAATTTTTAAAATTAGCTTGAGCCTCATTCATTAAAGGCTCCAAATCGGCCGCAGCAGCTTCAACGACCCCCCTCAAATCAACCCGATCGCAGTGCAAAACAAAACCGCGCAATTCCCCAGCGTGAACTTCCAAAAGCGAATTTATCAACCGCAACTGCTGCTCGCTACCTTGAATCATCCGCTCCAAAACAGAACGGGGAATTGCGATCGAATCCCCAGTTTTCGTCTGCCAATTTTTCAGCACCATTAACATTCCCGCTACCGGGTTTCGCAAGTCGTGAGAAAGAGCGTGGATAAACAGCCGCAGCGATTCTTGTGCCTGTTTGCGCTGCGTGATATCCTCAATTAAACCCTCATAATAAAGCAGAGAGCCGCTGTTGTCCCGTACCGCCCGCGCCTTCTCGGAAATCCAGACAATACTGCCGTCTGAGCGGTAAATTTTAGATTCAAAATCGGATACTATCCCGCTTTCCTCGATCGATCGCAAAAACTCATTTCTGCGAGCCGGATCGACGTACAACTGCCGCTCAATATCAGTAAACTTTGCCGTCACTTCTTCCGGGGAATCGCAGCCGTAAATCCTCGCCAAAGCTGGATTTGCAGTAATATAACGGCCATCGGGAGTGCTTTGAAAAATCCCCTCGCCCGCATTCTCAAAAATGCTGCGGTACTTCGCCTCCGCCTCTTCCAACTGCTGGTAAGCAGATTCCAACTCGCGCCTGGTACTAAACTCTTTCCGTTGCAGACATTCGTACCAATAAACCGACAAATCGCAAATCAAACAAAACCAAAACAAATATAAGTACAACCCGGTCAACTTAAAAGGAGTATACTTAGCAAAACTTAGATTTAAAACCAAATTTATCCCGACGTGGCAACACAAAACGCCGAGTTGAGAAATCAGGTGGAGGCGCCAGCGGACGGGCATCAGCGTAGCTTGGATCAGAAACGCTAAAATCCAGGTAAAAATTGGTAATTCCCCGGCTTGTGCGACAGCTAGCCCAAGCTGTACAACCACCGTCAGCGACCACGAAAAACCCAAAAACAGCAAACCGGGATAGCGCTGTCCGAAGGAGGTCTTTTGCAACACAAAACAGGTCAACAAACCCAATTCTACAGCAGCACTCGTGTACAAATAAACACTTTTAAACTCCTGGCGAGCGAAGAATCTTTCGCCCAGAAAATAGACCGTTATTGTGAAGGCAAAAAAGATGGCAATTCCGACAGCAGGGCGCAGCCGTTCTCGGAGGAAGCGATCGCGCCACACCTCGTAAACCGTTGACGCCTGAACTGATTTTGCATTGCCCAAATAGCTCATACCATTTTAGATTTTAAATTTTAGATTTTAGAGTGGGAAAGAGGGATCGTCCGAGTTGACAGCAGGTAGCGAAAACCAGAAAGTCGAGCCTTCTCCGGGAGTGCTTTCGACGCCGATGGAGCCGCCGTGAGCTTTGATAATTTGCTTGGAGAGGTACAGTCCCAAACCCAGCCCTGTTAATTGTCGGCTATTAGGGTCTTGAACGTAAAGTTCAAACAGAGATTCCCGCTGTTTGGCGCTGATTCCCACTCCATTATCTGTTACAGTACAGCGAACCATTTTTACGGTGACTCCGGGCAATTTGCTGCCGATATTGCCAATTTGGCCCTGATAGCGGGGCATTTTGCAACTGCCGTCGAGGTTGAATTTGGCCAGGGTTTCCTGATTTTTCTGGGTGGTATCGCACATCCTAGGACGATCGCCCGCAGCAGATATCCCGTTAGCGATACAGCGGGCAAGCGGATTATTGGGCGAGGTTAAAGCCTGGGAATTTCCTTCATAACTTAGCGCTGTTTCAACTGCAATTACCTCGGCTTTAAAAGTTATATTGACTCCCGGAGGATTGTGTTTAATAGCATTAGTCAACAGATTTTCTAGCACTCGCTGCAAGTGTTGGCGATCGGCATTGACTTGTGGTAAATCCGCCGGGATTTCCTGAGTCAAAGTTGCTTGATTTTTGGCCAGCATCGGTTCTAAATCGGCAATAAGGGCTGAAGCTAAAGACGGCAAATGCAGCGGTACAGTATTGATAACAATACCTTTGACCTCGCTAGCGTGAGCGTCGAGCAGGGCATTAACCATAGTCAACTGGTGTTCGCTGGCCTGAACGATGCGCTGCAAAATCGATCGAGAAACCGGAACATCTTGTAGAGATTCTGAGGGCGATTTGTTGAGCAAATTTTTTAGCAGTATTAACATTCCCATAACTGGAGTGCGGAGATTGTGAGAAACTGCGTGCAAAAATAGGTCTTTCAGGCGGTTGCTTTCTTGCAGTTCGTGCATTTTTTGCTGTAGTTGGCGGGTGCGTTCCTCCACTTGAGATTCCAAGTTGGCATTGAGATCTTTAACCTGCTGCAAAAGTTGGGCTTGCTGGAGAGCGATCGCCACTTGGGTAGCGAGTTTTTCCAACAAATCAATTTCAAATTCCTGCCACTGGCGGGGCCCCGAGCACTGGTTGACGGCCAAGATCCCGAACAATTGATCCCCCAGAAAGATCGGCACATTTAACGTCGCGCGAATTTGATAGTCGCTGTACAATTGGCCAATTGGAACGCTGAGTTGAACGCTAGCAGTATCGGAGATAGCTCGGACGCGGTTGTTAGCATAAAAAGTTCTCTGGGTTTCGAGGTGATTCTCGTCAGCGAGTGCCCACCCCAAAAGAGAACGGCATTGGGCATCCACAGACTCGGCCACAACCTTACCGTACACCGGGCTAGGAAGATGTACCCCCTCCACGTCCATAATACCGATGAAAGCGCGGTCTGCCTTGAAAAATTGCCGGACTTCGGCAACAGTAGTGTTGAGAATTTCTTCGATGTTGAGGGAGTGGCGAATTCGCAGGGCGATTTCTGAGAGCAAGCGATCGCGATCGGAGGACGCCCGCAAAGCCTCTTCCGCGCTGTGGCGTTCGGTAACGTCTTGGACTGTGGCGGCGATCGCCCCTGACTCAATTGCCGACTGTTCGCAGACAGTGCGTTCGGACCCATCTGCCAGCACAATTCGGTAGTTAATGCAATAGGCTTGGCGCTCAAACATAGCTTGGCGCTGCGATCGCGCCACCAATTCTCGGTCTTCTGGATGTACCGCCTGCAAAAAAACTTCTGGTGTGGGTTTGACAGTTCCCGGAGCAAAACCCAAGAGGCGGTAAAGTTCGTTTGACCACAGCAATTCGATATTGGATATATCATGTTCTGCGGATTCTTCGCAGTTGTCAGTTGCTGTGAGGGCGGCGCAATTTAAATCCCAATTTCCCAAGTGAGCGATGCGCTGAGCGTTGGCTAAACTAGCTTCGCGATCGCGAAGCATGGCGGCTGTGCGGCGCACCTCCACCAGCGCTTGCTGGCGTTCTGCTACGGCGGCGGCCAACATCAGAGCCACAAGGGCGATCGTACCGGTAAAAGCTTGTAAAAACAAAACTGCCTGTTTGAGATTATCGCTTTTGGCCAAAAACGGGCCGCCTCCCTGTACTGCTCCCCAAATCGCGATGCAAGAGACGATCGAATAAGCAAAAATAGCTCCCGCCGGTTGAAACCGCAGGGCTGCCCAAACTATTAGAGGAAAAGGCAGATACTCCAGCGGATACTGAGCGATCGCCGCCTGTGTTTTTGAGCAAAAAAACAGCCAGCTCACGCTCAGCAATAGAGTCAGCCACAGCGCTATTTCTGAATAATTAATAATTAAAAATATTAGATTATAACGGTTTTCAGTTGCAGAAAATGTGTGTCTGCGATTACTAATTGGTAGTTGATTATTCTGTCTGTTAAAAAATGCGATAAAAGTTGAAATAATGCGGGATTTTATTGGAAATTTAAAACTGTTAACGGCGTGGTTCAAAGTCAGCAGCACGGGCGTCACGATCAAAATTCCCATCCCGTCTCCGAGCCACGTAGTCCACCAGTTCTGAGAGAAATTGCTCCACTGATCCCAACCAAAAATGCACGTTCCCAAGTTGCCGAGGGTAGAGCCGATGAAAGTAGACCCGATGACAGCGCCGGCCACCAAACCCAGAACATCTCGCAGTCGATCGAGTTTGGTAGAAAATCCGCTCTCCCTCAGCAAAGCCTCTCCAGCCAGCGCTTGCAAGGTGACACTAAATGCCGATGTGACAATGACGGCGGACGGTATACTGGCGGTAGAGTTTAACAGCACCGAACCGAGGGCAATTCCCGGCCACATCCGTCGCCCTTGCAGTAGCAGCGCCGCTAGAGCAATACCGGCAGGCGGCCACACGGGGGAGGCTTCGGCTTTTACCAGCCCCAGCATCGACGCTGCGAGTTTTCCGGTAACAAAGTAGGTCAGAGCCAGGATACCGGCGTAGAGAAGCGGTCGAGTGCGGCGGTTGAGCAGTTTCATGTTTAGATGCGATCTAATCCTCCATTCCTAGTTTTTAATTTAGGCTGCTTTGGGGCGATCGTGCTTCCTCCTGGCGACTCACCTGACTGGGGGAGTGGGGAGTAGACTGTTGACTGTTGACTGTTGACTGTTGACTGTTATTCGTAGCAGCTACCCACTAACTAATGACTACTGACTAATGACTACTGACTACTGACTACTGACTACTGACTACTGACTAATGACTTCTTAAAATCCAAAACTCCGTTTGCCATCCGGCTTAACAGTAAGCCAATTGGTCTTTGCCATTGCCAATTGTTCCTCAGAAACTGTAGCGTTGGTAAGATTCGCCCCGCACAAATTTGCTCCCCGCAAATTCGCCTTAGCCAAATAAGCCCCCGTCAAGTCAGCACCTCGGAAATCCGCGCCTTCAAAATTGGCAGTGCTGCAATAAGCCTCAGTCAAGTTAGCATCTCGCAAATTCGCCTTAATTAACCTCGCGTGACCCAAATTTGCCCCCGACAAATCCGCTGCTTGCAAATTAGCCTTCACCAACCTGGCCTGATAAAAATTCCCCCCCGCTAGCTGCAATTTTTGCAGTTGCAGGCCAGACAGTTCGCAGTCAGCAAAATCGCGCTTGCCTTTAAAATATGCCGCTCGCAAGCTGTTGGTGTCCCACTTAACAACAGCTTTCGTTACCTTTGGCCCTGCTAAATTGTCGCTGGAAGGTGCAACCGTTCCGAAAGTTCTGCCGGACTCAGCCAGAGTTCGGGAAACTCTGGGCTGCATCCCCGTGTTCCCGGATTGGCTAAAGGAAGTTCTACCAATGCGGCTTTGGTTCGATCGTAAATCTTGATTGATTTTGTTCTGAGGCGGTGACCACGAAGAACCCGCGTCATTAAATATTGTCGGTTCTTCAACGGTACGAGAAGAGCCGTTAAATTGAGTTGCCAAACCGTCCATCAGAGTTGGGTCTTCAAATTGGCCCGAGAGAGCTCTGAGGACATCTGCTGCCGATTGGAAGCGGTGTCCAACCATCGGCTTGAGCATTTTTTCGAGAATCCGTGCAAAATTTGGGCTTACCTGAACGTGGGGCTGCCAAACAATTTCGCCAGTTACTCCATCAAAATCTAAATCCTTGGGCGACTTTCCTGTGAGCAAGTACAAGCAAGTCATGCCCACAGCGTAGATGTCGCTGGCAAATATCGGCCGCAGTGCCATTTGTTCCGGGGGAGCGAAACTAAATGTGCCGACTGAAAATTTCGTGTTGGCGCTTTGGTCAGCAGGGTCTAATAATATTGTTTGGCTGACTTGATCTTTTACCGCTCCGAAGTCAATCAGAACTAAGTGGCTGTCTTGAACTCGGCGAATAATATTTGCGGGTTTGATGTCTCTGTGAATTACTCCTTGGCTGTGGATATATTGCACTACTGGCAGAATTTCTAATAGAAAATTTTTAACGTCCGATTCGTTGAAACGGCCTGACTGCTTGACTTCTTGTTTCAAAGTCGAGCCTTTAACATACTCTTGAACTAAGTAAAATTGCTGTTCGGTTTCAAAATAGTCTAGCAGCCTCGGTACTTGCGGGTGGTCGCCCAGTTGGCCGAGGGTTTTCGCTTCTCGCTTGAATAATTCCCGCGCCATTTCTAAAACTCGCGGCGACGAACTACTGGGTCGCAGTTGCTTAACCACGCAACTCGGTTGACCGGGCAATGATATGTCTTTTGCCAGAAATGTAGCTCCAAAACCTCCTTGTCCTAAAGGTTCAGTGACTCGGTAGCGAGCGCGCAGCAATAACCGCGCACCGCAAGTCTGACACTGAAGAATAGAGTCAGCAGGGTTTTGAGGATGGGGACAGCCCGGATTTACGCAGTAGCTCATGTTAATTGAGTTTGCCTATGTTTTTCTGATTTTGCCAGCGTCGCTTGACTGCACAAATTGCCTGTTCCTGCTTCTGGTAGAAATACTGATCTATCAGTTGTCGGATGGCCGTGCGTCCGGTTGCGAATTGGAATTGCACCTAAGTCTTTTAGGCAGATATCTTTTCCCTATTTTGATTATCTAGCTGCTGTGAGTTTTTTCTGTGGATGATCCTTGAAAATAGTTTAAAGACTTGCTAAATTTGTCCTTTTTTGTGTAAAGTCTTCCTACACTTAGGTGAGCTTTCAAGAGTCCGGACAGTTTTTAGTTAGTAATCTGACACCCTCGATTTTCCGTTGGTAGCGAACTTGCCGAATCGCCTTGAAACCCTTATTCTAAGGTTGGCAATCAAAAACTGTCCGAAATATAGATCTTTGCACTGTGAGATATTTCTAGCATACCTCATTATCTGAATGAGAATGTTACTAATCGCCCCAGCAGCCATCAACATAAGTGACCGATCGCTCGTTTTTGCTTATGTATACCACAAAACTATTGACAAAATTAAATTATTATGGTAATAAAGGCTTTGCCGAATCAATTCTGTGACTGCACAGTCGAAGCCTGCCGGCGCAGACTAATGACTAATAACTACCGAGCACTGACAACTAACTACTGACTAAATTATGCGTATTTCTCTAAACTGGCTGCGGGAATTGGTGGATGTGTCGATATCCCCGGAAGAATTAGCCGAAACCCTGACAATGGCCGGGTTTGAAGTCGAAGATATCGAAGACCGCCGCCCTTGGGCAAGCGGTGTAGTTTTGGGCAAAATCATCGCCTGCGAACAGCATCCGAATGCAGACAAATTGAGAGTTTGTCAAGTGGATGTCGGCTCTTCACAAGCTTTGAATATTGTTTGCGGCGCACCCAACGCTAGAGCAGACATTTACGTGCCTGTCGCTGTTGTCGGAACTTTTCTGCCGACTATTGATTTAAAGATTAAACCTGCTAAATTGCGGGGCGTTCCTTCCGAAGGAATGATTTGTTCTCTGGCAGAATTGGGACTGGCTAAAGAGTCAGCAGGCATTCACATTTTCGAGTTAGAAAATCCCGAATTGGGCAGCGATATTCGCCCGCTTTTGGGTTTAGACGACGTGATTTTAGACTTGACAGCAACTGCCAACCGTGCTGACGCTTTGAGCATGGTGGGCGTGGCGCGGGAGGTGGCGGCGCTGACTGGGGCGAGTTTGAGAATTCCCGAAGCGAATGGTGTGGCGATTCAGGGCAAAGAAAGTCCTGCTTTGGCAGTAGAAATATCGGAACCGCAAGGATGCCCGATTTACATCGGCACGGCAATTGAAGGTGTGAAAATTGCTGCTTCTCCAGCTTGGTTGCAGCAGCGGTTGCAGGCGGCGGGAGTGCGGCCGATTAATAATGTGGTTGACGTGACTAATTACATTTTGCTGGAATGGGGCCAGCCGCTGCACGCTTTCGATCGCGATCGCCTACAATCTTTCACCGGTACTCAAGATATCAGCATCGGCGTCCGCTTTGCTTCATCAGGGGAATCCTTCAAAACTTTGGACGGACAAAACCGCAATTTGCAAGCTCAAAATCTGTTAATTACTGCTAGCGACAAACCTGTTGCCTTAGCTGGGGTAATGGGCGGCGAAGATACGGAAGTTCACGAAGGAACGCAAAATTTAGTTTTAGAAGCAGCGATTTTTGACCAGGCAACGATTCGCCGTTCTGCGCGCGCTCAAGGCTTGCGGAGCGAGGCATCGATCCGCTACGAACGGGGGGTGAATCAGGCGGCTTTGACGACTGCTTGCAACCGCGCTGTAGCTTTAATTTTGGAGTTGGCTGGAGGCGCTGCGACGGTTCAGAAAACGGCGAGTTCGGGCGATGATTTGAGTTTTTCGCGATCGCTCGAATTGCGTTTAGACCGAGTAAATCTGGTTTTGGGCCAGTTGAAAAGAGGAGAAACGGGCGGTTCTAAATATCTGGAACCGGAAGAGGTGAAAAACATTCTCACAGCCTTGGGATGCGAAGTTGTTCCAACGGAAAAAGAACGGGTGTTTGGGATAACAGTTCCTCCTTACCGCTACCGCGATTTAGAAAGGGAAATCGATTTAATTGAAGAAGTTGCCCGACTCCACGGTTATGACAATTTCTGCGATACTTTGCCCAGCAAAACGGAACCCGGTTATCTGTCACCAGAATATGCGGCAATTCGGAATGTGCGATCGGCTTTTCGGGCGGCCGGGTTGACGGAACTGATGCACTATTCTTTGGTGAAAACTGAGGGAGACAATCAGGTGGTGCTGGCGAATCCGCTGTTTGTGGAGTATTCGGCTTTGCGGACTGAGATGCTGTCGGGTTTGATTGATGCTTTCGGGTACAATTTGGAACAGGGAAATGGGGCGCTAAACGGTTTTGAAGTCGGCCGCATTTTCTGGAAAGATGGGGATGCAATGAAGGAAGCCGATGCAGTTGCGGGAATTATCGGCGGCGATCCGACTGTGTGGAAATGGCAGCAGTCCGGGCGCGATCGACCTTTGAGTTGGTTTGAGGCAAAAGGTATTTTGGAAAGCGCATTTCAAGAGTTGGGTTTGTCGGTGGAATATCAAAGCGATTCCTCGAATACACGCTTGCATCCGGGCCGCACTGCTGCGTTATCGTTAAACGGGAAACATTTAGGAGTTTTTGGACAGTTGCACCCGCAATTGCAGCAAGAAAAGGATTTGCCTGAGCAAGTTTACGTGTTTCAATTAGATTTAGCGGTGCTGTTAACTGAATTAGGGCGATCGAGCATTTCGACTCGCAAGTTTGCGGGTTATTCGAGTTTCCCCGCTTCTGACAGAGATATTGCATTTTTCGCGCCTGTAGAGGTTGCGGTGGTTGAGATGCAGAGTGCGATGAAAAAGGCGGCGGGTAGTTTGCTGGATTCGGTGGAACTGTTCGACGAATATCGGGGCGACAACGTACCGGCGGGCCAGCGGAGTTTGGCTTTTCGGTTAGTTTACCGCGCGGGCGATCGAACTTTGAGCGAAACCGATGTCGAACCGGCACAACAAAAAGTGCGCGATGTTTTAGTTGAAAAATTCGGCGTTAGTTTGAGAAGCTAAAATAGACCGCTACTCACCAAGGTCGGCCGGCAGGGAATGAATTCCCTGCCGGACTCAGAGAAAAAGCGTTAAATTGACACCAATGGTCGCAACATATCCCCAACCATAAAGGAAATATCGGGAAAATGCAAAGGAGAAATGCTCGCATCATCCCCAAGAACTACTATACTTTGATAACCATCCTGACTCGGCTCTCGAAATACGTGAAGTTGCCGATTACTAACATCCAAAACCCAATAATCAGCAATTCCAGACTGAGCATAAATAGTCGCTTTAATCCCCAAATCAGTTCTCAGTGTGGTATCAGCAACTTCAATAATTAGATAAACTTCAGAAGGAGTTGGGTGATACTCTTCATAGTAAAGTGGATCTGGTACAACTACAGCAATATCAGGTTCAGGTTCCGAGAAATTATTTAACCGAACTGGATCTTGCAGTCGCACCAAAACTCGATTTCCCAAACGATTCTCTAGTAACTTCTCTGTGCGTTTCACCGCTGCACCATGTGCTGTTCCTTTTGCTGCCATCTTTACTATTTGTCCTGCCAATAATTCTACTCGTTCGTCTTCCTCAAAAATACCAATTTCTGCCATGCGGTGATACTCTTGAACCGTCAACAAACGAAGGTCTAATAAAGTCATAGCAATCTTCTCCTATCTAAGAATCATCTCTGTTTACCCTCTTCCTCTGCGCCCTCTGCGACCTCTGCGGCTCATTAATCTTATTCTTAAAATTTTCGTTAAATCCTCTTACTCTTATTGTACAATAACTTTTAAACAAATTTATCTGAGGCTCAAAATCGTGACCAAATATGTGATGTGGGGAAGTTACTGCGAAGACGTTATCGAAAAACGCGCTCCGTTTCGAGACGCTCATTTAGCCGGATTGGCTAAGCAGAAGGAATCGGGTGTGTTAAGTACGATCGGGCCTACAAAAGATTTAACTAAAATTTTTGCAATTTACGAAGCCGAAGACGAGGCGGCTGTGCGACAATTGGTTGAAACCGATCCTTATTGGGTAAATGGGGTTTGGACAGAATACGACGTGAAAGAGTGGATTCAAGCTTTTTGAAGGGGTTAACAGGGTGAACATCTTAAGATTGGATGACAACGATTTAGTTCCAGTAGACTATGGCGATTTGCTGGACAAGATTTTAGAAATTTTGCAGGCAAAAAATCCGTTTAATATATCAGATGATCGCCGCCGTCTGATCGTCGATATTGATGCCATTGCTGCTGATGTTGCAAAAATGCAAGTGCGGACCCCCTTGGGTTCCTTTGAACGTCAAGCAGATGCTGCTACGGTTAATTTTCCGCCGCAAGTTGAGGAGCATTTTGGCGATCGAGTCAGGCAGATTAAAGAGTGTTTGCGGCAGCACTTAGGAGCCAAATTGCCACAAAATGCTTCTCTAGAAAACTTTGTTGCCAGCTTAATTACTCCTTTAAATTCACCCTCTTTTCGGGGAAGCGGTCAAGAGTTAGGTTTTAAATACGATTTTGGCAAACGCCACACTTCTTTAGAAAAAGAAAAGCTAACTTTGCAACGCCTCGATTCTGACAGCCACGCGACTTTAAAACTGCATAAATTGACGATTGGTGTGCGAAACACCGATATTTTTAAACAACAGCTAAAGGACGCTTTGGAAAACTACATTAGGGAAAATGCCGAGAATAGCGACGATAGGCAAGAACTTAACCATCGTCTTGATGAGATGGTTAAAAATCCAGACTCAGATTTTCACAAATTGATCCGACTGGTAGACAAAGAAACCCTCGGAAAACTTAATAAAGAAGCGAAAATTAGTTATTTGGAGTATCTGCTAGAACACATCCGTGCTAGCAGTACAGATAGTAGAGGCATCATCTATTTAGAAGACTTGATTCGTCGCCTCAGATTACTAGAAAAATATATCAACGATAGCAGTAAAACCGATGGCGAATACGAAGTAAGTTATGCAGGATTTCGATTTAATTACAGAGAGATTTTTGCCAGAGCAGAAGTTTTAGATGCACTGCCAATTATTCCAATTGTAGAAGGGAACTTAGGAGAAAGCACCGACACTCCTCAAAGCGAACGTAAGTTTATCTTTGGTCTCAAAATCAAATTTAACAACCCAGTTCAAGCCCGCGGCGGAAAAGAAGCATTTGAATATTATCTGAATCTACTAAACCCAGATAGTGAAGAACACCAAGCAGCAATTGGGGAAGATTCCATAGATTCAATTACCGAAACCTTCGCCCGCAAGGTGTTAAGAATAGCCTTGCTGTACTATTTTGTGTTTGCTTCTCGCCACGATCCGCTAGCACAAAACTACGACGCTGAAGCTGAACTAAATCATCACCCGATCGCAATTTTTGAACAAAGAGTATTACCAATCCTACAAGGTTCTGACGACGAAGCAAAAAGAGAGCTATTTCGTAACTTCATCGAAGGGTTTAAGAAGTTTAATATTAGACACAAAATCAGCCATCTCAAAAAAATGCTGAAAGGCTTTCTGGAACGGCAGACAATTTTACCCAGTCGAACAGAAACGCGACACGTAACCCTCAAAATGGGTCTGTTAGAAAACATTGACAATATGAGGAATGGTAAATTTTTCAATGATATTATGGAGCGAAACTACAAGCAAACACTCCATTATATTGCCGTCGAACCGCCCACTGTCAGCGCCACAGCCATTTGTCAGTTACCAGTTAATATTACCATTGAAGATGTCCGCTATTTCCCTACTGATGAACGCCAAACTTTCAGCATGGAATATAATATCGAAGGTGTCGATGTTTTACCTGTACTTTCTGCACCTAAAGCCCAGCGTTCTAGAGACATCTACAAAGACCATTTTAATACCAAATTAGTCTTGTTTCCCTATGACGACAAACGACTAGAGAGTGGCGATAAAGGGTTACAATTGGCGGCGGCTTTTGTCTATAAGTTTACCATGTTGTTGCTGTCTTATATCTGTATGAGAATACTACTAGAAAATAAGGCAGAAAACTTGTTTATTCCGATGGCGAGGCTCCACGAAGGCGACCCTAAACACCCTTCGCCATCTGAAGAATTTATGGCTAAACTTTCCAAAACATTATCTCACATTTTGAGTGAAAAACACCGCTCAACTTCTCAAGGATTTCGGATTAGAGAAAGAGTAGATGGTTTTCGTGTCCGTAACGGTTTGAGTTCAATGTATTCCATCCTTCCTAAAAAGTTTCGCTTTGACAATGTGCAGCTATCTCCCGAGTTGGATAAGTTAGCAATTATTGTCGTCTCCAGTCGGGATAGCGATGCCAGAAGAGGTAATCAAAACCGCTTCCAAAGACAAGCCAGCTTAATCGGAGAAGTTGTCGGAATTAACCGCCTAGATGACACCACAATTCAAGTCGAAATGCTGAAAACTTTTTCTGAGAATTACAGTGTCAGTCGCCTTTATACTGAACCTGTAATTCTTGAAGATGTCATGAGTCAGCTTTATCAGCAAGGATATCGGAATTTTGCATACATTTCCCAAGCACCTTACATGAGTACGCTGCACATTACCAAGACTGATGAAGATGAAGAAATGTCTTTCATGTCAAAAAAATTACTCCGAACTTTGAAGGGAGAGCGCCGAGATATCAAAATTTATCCGATGTTTTTTGATAAATACTATGTCCGCAGTTTCCTAGGTGATAAAGGAAAATCTTTTTACATTCAAGATACAATGGAACTGGAAAGCTTGTCTGCCAAAGGTAATCAGCAAGCTGTGATGTTTTTTAACTTGTTTAACGGGATTAAAGTCAAGCAGCCCGGAGAAAAAAACTTTTACAACGGCGTGATTTCCTACTCGACACTGTTGCATATATACGACGGCATTCTAGATGACCAAGACCTTCACCAAGGTTTGATATATGAGGGTGAAATTAAAGATACTTTGCTGCATTATCTAACAATTTTCCACTTTTCTAGGTATGAAGCTCTCCACAATATTAGTTTAAAACTTGATCCCTACGAGCGGATTATCGGAGATGATTCGGTTGGTGCTTTATCTATTTTTCCTCATGCAGGCGGGAATGCTAAGTTTAACTCGCTGGCTTTTTTGAATAAAGTAAGAGAAGTATTAAATGTCACTAAGGGAAGTACACAATTATGATCGGTGAAGATTTTGGACGGCTGTTTGAGGTGGGATTCAATATCGGGATTCTGGCATATATTCAGCGGGAAAATTTAAGTCACAATTTTGGGGATTCCTACCGTCTCGATTTGCAGAGGCTCAAATTGCCAAAGATGACGGCGGAAATCGTTAGGGAAGCCAATCTTCTGGCTAGTTTAGATGCTGAAATCGTTGAAAAATGGAGTTTGTTCTTTGTCCAAAAAGGTTTTTTGGGTGGGTTGAATTTTTTCCGGGAGTACGTCAACTCTACTGGCTGGAATTTGCAGCGGTTGAAAATTGTTTATTGTCAGTGCAGTTTTAGTGATGCTAACAGTATCAGAACCTATAACAAGGGTGATAAAGAAGCGTTTAAAGAGTTATTGTCTCAGTTGACACCTGCCCAACTTAGTTTATCAGATGAGGAGATTAACTCGTACATCCGCCGCTACTCGAAAAAGGGTGAGTTTTTGCAGGCTGATACGCTGATGCTGTTACAGTATGGAAATGATTTTAGAATTCTCTGCGTTGATTTGTCTGTGTTTTCTCCGACGCTAGCTCCAAAAACGGAGGATATCAATGAAATAGAGGTGATACGCAAATATTTGATGAGAGAAATTAGCTATTTGCGATCGAAAAGTGTGTTTTCTAATCTGCGGATGGATACCAGCACTTTAGGTGTGGATTTCTCGGAGGATTTAAAACGCTTTTTTACAGCTTTTAAGTATAAGGATAAGGAAAGCGCTAAGCTGATTCAGGCGGGTAGCTACGCTCACAGCTTCTATGGATTTTTGCAACAAACAGGTATAATTTCAAGTGATGCTGAGGTTTTGTTTAATGTGGTTGGTTATGGCGATCGCAATATTAGCACAATTTCCCTACGCACGGACAAACTTAAGCTGTTAGCAACTTGTTCTGAAATTTACAAAAATGAATCTAGGAAGCAAGAAATCAGCGATGCTCGCAGCGAAGTTTTGGATGTGATTCAACTCAACGCGGCTCGCAGTTTCAAAGAAGGCAGAAAATTTGTCGATTCTCTGTTAGGAATTGGGAAAAATGCCACTGAACCTGTATGTCATACAGAGAAAATCGAGAATTTTGTTAATTCAATCGATATTATATCAGATAAACTGGCAGATGAATTGCAAATTGCTCGCGGTTTGCATTTGAGGAATGCTCACGCTGAATTGATTGTGAAAGCGCTTCAATCTGATGAAACTTATATCTTTTTGACGGGGAATCCGGGAATTGGGAAAACAACTGCGATCGCCAATTTTCTGAAAACCCATATTAATGACGGTTTCTTATTCTTATACGTCAGTCCCCGCAAGCAAGTAAACTTGGATATTATAGAAAAATTCCAAGATAAAAATACTGGTTTGCTGTGCGACGATCGTCTATTCTGTATTAACACAAACTCCGATGTTATCGCCAGCTATTCGGGAAAGCGTACAGTCAAGTATAGCTCGAATAGCCGCAAGGAAAACTTTGCACAAAAAACGGTTAATTTTCTCAAAGACAATCCAGAAAATCAGGCAAAAGAATACCACCAGCAACAAATTACCAGAAAAAATGAAACTGTAATTGAACCAGCTAGCCTCAAAACTATGGGAGTGCTAAATAGCATTTGCAATGGAATTTATAGCCTAATCAACTGTCAAACTTCTAATAATATTGTAGCTACGGTTTCCATCCAATCTTTGAGAATGAAAGAAAATCGACAAAGTACCCTAGATTATTTAGAACAGATATTTCAAGATACTTATAACAAACGGGATAAACAAGTCATCTCCACCAAGATGCAAGAAATATCCAGCCGCATCAAACATATCTTCATTATGATCGATGAAATCACCGGAGATGACGGTGGTGTTCAGTTTTTAGCCGGAATTGCCAACATGGTTAAAAATCATGAGTTGCACAAGCCACAGCACGGTTTTAATACTAAAATTATTGTAGCAGATGCTTCGATTGTTGACTCGGATGTGGTTAAACAACACCTTGAAAACACATCTCAAGAACCGGATAAAATCTATTTCAAAAAATTAGCTAAAAATTCGGATGTCATTGAACCTTTACAAGTCACTCCTTTTGAATTTAAACGGCTACCTGCAACGATAATCAATGCCAATTCCTACCCCGCCCGCAGTTTAGAGATAACTTACAAGGTATTTGTAGAAACTGTTAAATACAATGAAAATGCGTCTTTAAAGGAGGATAATGATTTAGTAAAACGGGTACAGTCTGAAATAATTCAGGATATCAATCAGCGATTGGTGGAACCTGGTGTCGAACAAATTATAGTCTATATTCAGAATAAGCGAAGATTGGCAGAATTGATTGATAAAATTCAAAAAGAACGAGAATTTAATCAGTTTGAAGATTATCTGGAAATTCACGCGAATATCTCGGAACAGGAGAAAGCAAAAATACAGGAGTGCAAAGATACAGCTAAGGTAATCTTTATGACTGCATCGGGAAGTCGCGGCTTATCTTTCCCGAAAACTAAGCACATTTTAGTTGATATTCCGCGCTTCCAGATTGAAAAAAATCTGATGGAAGTGATACAGGTGATTTATCGGGGACGCGGCGAAGATAAACATGGTAAAACCCTTGACGGTGAAGACAAGCAGTTGGTTTTTTACGTGTCTGATACAGCAGTTTATTACGCTGATGATGCGGAACTTTCCCTACAAGAAAGCAAATTGAGTTTGTTGAATTTACTGCTAATTCTGAAGACTGCGGTGATGACGCGAATTGTCGGGTACGGGAATTTAGGTAGGGAAAAGTTTTTGATGATTCCGATTGGTGGTAAGTCGGTTTCTGCGGTGGGGGATACTTTTAGTAACAAGATGGCTTCTCTAATTAAAACGCTCAAGAGCGAAAGCATCCGAGGAAATAGGTTGCTAAAGGAGGTTTATACGAGTTTAGAAGAGCTTTTGGGTCGTGGGGAGTTTGTTTTGAGAAATTCTGATAACTCTCGTTACAAGGGCAATTCCTACCTGGAAATGCGGGATGATTTTAACAAGAAGTTTTTGGATAAGTGCAATCCGTTAGATGGTTTGCTGAGTTATGATAATTTAGAGAGTGGTTATATTTGCGGTTGTTTGTTGGTAGTGCCTTTAGCTAAGCAAAATTTGCTGGAAAAATACCAGATGCGGCTACGCGAACAAATTCAGAAGTGTGTAGATAATCAGTTGTTGCAAAAAATGTATCGGATCAGAGATAGCGAGTCGTACCCGGAGAATGTACGATCGGCAATTAGAGGAGGTGCGATCGAGTTATTGCAATTTCTCAACAGCGATGTGGAGAAAACTCAGTATTTTGAAGAGCAGAGTCAGCAGTTCGATCGCTATTATGCCATACCCCTGTTTGCTTTTGTCAGCGGGGAGGAGATGCAGGAGTATTTGGCTGACAGCCAACTGGAAGAACCGGAAGACAGGCGGTTTCGGGATATTTTGTCGGCTTATGTGCGATCGATCTACCCTGTAGATAGTGTAATGCCGATCGGGCACAAGTATCAAGATTTCCCATTTATTGTGTTTAGAAGCTACAGTTTAGAGCAAAGTAGAGAAAAGATTTTTACAGATAAATATCTTTTAAGTTCCAACGAGTTAAACGTGCTTAATTTAATTTTGTCGAAGCAGGTAAACTGAAACTTGTAGGTGCTTCAGACCATTTTAGATTTTAGATTTTAGATTGTAGATTGGGAATGAATGAAAACTATCGGGGTTTGGAGTTTACCTACAGTTGCATTCTTGTTGGAAACTGGTATCAGTTGGCTATCATATCGTTTCCGGTGCCACCGGAATTATATAGAGGAGACGGCACTGCCGTGTCCCTACCTGAATTAATTGTAGGGACACGGCACTGCCGTCTCCAAGTCTGTGGGTAATATTAATTCCCATGCTACCGGATTTGATATTACGCTCCCTAATTGCTACTTGCTAACTTCAAACGGCGTGTATTTGCCCCCCAAAGCTTCGACGATGGCGCGAGTATTAGCCGACATCATTTTCACATAAGAATCGCCCTCGCTTCCTGCCGCCCCAATCGAATCCGAATAAAGTTGCTGCGCTGCCAATTTCACCCCCGCTTCCTCCGCCACTGTTCTAATCAGTTGCGGGTTAATTGTAGTCTCGGCAAAAATAGCAGGAACTCCTGCCGCTTTCACCGATTCTACTAACTTTTGCACCGTTTGAGCGCTGGGCTGTTCCTCCGTACTAATCCCGATCAAACTGCCCGCACTTCCCAATCCGTAGGCGCGGCTGTAATATTGAAAAGCATCGTGAGTTGTTACTAATTCGCGCTTATTTTCGGGAATAGTTTTAATCTCTTGTTCGATCCAAATATCCAAACGTTTTAACTCTTCAGTAAGTTTCACAGCATTCTGCGTAAACTTCTCCCGATCTTCCGGCGACAGTTCGATTAGCGCATCCCGAATCGCTTCCACCATTTGAACTACATTTTCCACATTTCCCCAAACGTGCGGATCGGGTACGGTATTGCCTTCTTTATTCAGTAGCAAAGGCTTGACAACTTCGCCCACTGCTAATTTCCGCGCCTTAATTCCGGCGGCATTCATCATCCTAATTAATCCCGGTTCCAAATTGTAACCGTTATACAAAATTAAGTTAGCTTGTTCTAAAGCTTGAGAATCTTTTGGCACCGGTTCGTAAACGTGAGGATCGGTTCCCGGCTGCAAAATTCCTGTTAGCTGAATTTCGCCTCCCGCTACTCGATCGGTCAAATCTTCAATAATTGTGCTGGTAGCAACTACCTTGGGTTTAGCATCTGCCTCTGGAGAGAGGCGATCGCCCTGGGTTTGAGCGCAACTAAATAAACCCACAGTCAAAATGCCGCAGGCAATAGTTCTAATCAAAAATACCTTGGACTTTTGCAATCCAGGGCCGGCGGTTTCAATCCCCGACTCACGGCTAAACTCTCCTTTATAAAGTTGCTTCACAAT
This sequence comes from Microcoleus sp. S28C3, assembly GCF_036700785.1. NCBI lineage: Bacteria > Bacillati > Cyanobacteriota > Cyanophyceae > Oscillatoriales > Microcoleaceae > Microcoleus > Microcoleus sp. S28C3. Next base: position 19,820 of record NZ_JAUBPO010000037.1, read on the forward strand.
TGCCGTCGGTTTTAACTCACATCTTGCACCATTCTCAATAGCCCTTCTCTGGGCGGACAGGATGCCCACCCCACAAGAAAACTCACTCTTCGCTTCACAGGCATCTTCCCTGTTATTGAAAATGGTGGATATCAGTTTTAACCTACTTGAGATTTTCGCCGCCAAACCTATGGTTTGAGGGGTTTCTAGCTTGCACTGCCGCATTATCTACCTCTCCTGCGTTCCAGATTATTCCTATTTACCGATGATTTCATATTCTTTTCATTTTTACAGTAAACTTAATAAAAAGGAGATAGACTCACCGCCATGAATACCGCCGCCTTGCCCAACGAGACTCCTTGGTCTCAAATGGTTTGCCACCTCAAAGACAGCGCTACCGACACTGAAATTATCACTGTTAAGCACTTAGCAGTAAACTACCGCACGGTAGAAGCACTCAGAGATATCAATCTTTCTGTCAAACCGGGAAGGCTGACGGGTATTATTGGCCCCAACGGTGCCGGCAAAAGCACGCTGATCAAAGCAATGTTGGGCTTAATTCCCGCTGTTCGCGGCACTGTTACCTGGGGCGAAGAAGCGATCGCCGATCGACTCGAAACAGTAGCCTACGTGCCGCAGCGATCGCAAATTGACTGGAACTATCCGGCCACCGTTTGGGATGTCGTGATGATGGGAAGAGTCAGAAAAGCCGGATGGTTTCGCCGCTTCTCGGCAGCTAGCCGCCGCACCGCTGCCGATGCCTTAGAAAGAGTAGGCATGAGTGCTTACAAAGACAGACCGATCGGACAACTTTCCGGCGGACAGCAACAGCGAGTATTTCTAGCTAGAGCCTTAGCCCAAGAAGCCGCTATTTTCTGCTTTGACGAGCCGTTTGTCGGCGTTGACCAAAAAACTCAAAATATCATTTTTGACATTTTCCACCAACTAGCAAATGCCGGAAAAATCGTCTTAGTAGTCAACCACGACTTAGGCGAATCAATCACAAATTTTGACGATTTAATTTTGCTAAATACAGAATTGATTGCCGCTGGTTCCCGCCAAGAAGTGCTAACCCAAGAAAACCTTTACCGCGCCTACGGCGGACAAGTAATGTTCTTTGCCGGACAAGCAGCTTAATTAGCCAGCAGTCAATCGATTTTAGATTTTAGATTTTAGATTTTAGATTGACCCCACGGATAAATGCGGGGGCTTGAGGATTTTCGATTTTCGATTTTGGATTGATTCCACGGATAAATCGGGGGCTTGTACAATCAATAAATTCTTGGTCAAAAAGCCGATTTTTTCCTAGATACTTTGCTGCAAAACTCACGAGTTTGAGTCTTAACCGGGGTTTTTTTGCCTAATGCCTGACTGAGTTTCAATCCCGTCGCAGAGGTGGCGATTGCTGGGATTTGCGATCGGATTTGTCTGAAAATAATTGCGGGCGACATTGCAGCCCTGCACCAGCAAATCGTCAAGATTGAGATTCCACAGCATCACCGTACCGTCAGCACTAGCACTTGCGATCGCCTTGCCGTCTGGACTAAAACTCGCACTCCAAACAGCATCTTTGTTACCTTTTAAAGTTTTGAGCAATGTACCGTCAATATTCCACAGCCTCACCATTTTGTCTGTGCTTGCAGATAGCAACATTTGGCTGTCGGGACTAAAGCTGATATTTGTCAATCCACTTGTATGCTTTAAAATACTGAGCGGTGTGCCGTCTTTGCTCCAAATTCTCGCAGTTCCCCCAGCACTTCCCGCCGCCAGCATTGCTCCGTCTGGACTGAAAGTTACACTCATAATTTTATCACTTTCAATCTGTAAAGTTCGGAACAATTTGATATCGGTGCTTGCTTCGATTGACTCCTGTTTTTGCAACTTTTCATTAATCTTGCTCAAACTCCAAAGTTTAACAGTGCCATCAGTGCCAGCCGCAGCAATTATCTGACCGTCTGGGCTAAAACTCGTGCTGGTGATCCAACCTCGCTCTACTTGAAAACTTGACAATTCTTCACCGTTGATTTTCCATAGTTTCACAGTTCCATCGACACTGGCTGAAGCAATAATATTACCATCTCGACTAAAAGAGACACTTGTTACTTGACCGCTGTGTCCTTTTAAATTATGAATTAATTTGCCATTCTTTTGCCAAATTTTGATAGTTTTGTCGTCGCTGGCTGAGACAATGAGCTGACCGCTAGGATTGAAGATGGCATTTCTAATTTTATCAGTATGGCCAGCTAATGTTGCTTGCAAAGTTCCCTTAGTTTGCCAAAGTTTGATATAATTATCATCGGTAGCCGTCACAATTGTTTGACTGTCGGGACTGAAACTCGCGAAAGCAAGGGTACTGGCTTGACTCTGCAAGCGGCAGCGTTCCCGAAAGGTGTAAACTGCCTGTTCGAGGGCGATCGCCACTCGCATCTGAATGTCTGAACTCACTCCGAGCGATCCTTTCATTTCTGTAACAGCTCTGATGCTTTCTAGCAAAGCTTCCTCTTTTTTATCCGCAGCCAAGAGCGTTTCTGATAGCAAACTGAGAGTGAGAATTTTGTTGTTTCTTTCTTCGATTGACGGTTTAACCCAAAAGGCTGCTATCAGAATTAATATTAGTATTGTTGCTGCTCCTGTAACTGTTTGCACTCTCAGTTGTTGCTCGCGCCAAAGTTTAATTGCAATCACTTTTTTCTGCTTTTGTGCTTCGCTTAGTTCCTCTAATAACTTTTTTTCGCGACGCAGTTGTTCTATTTCAGCTTGATTCTGTTTTTCTTGACAGCGGAATTTCGCAAATTCCGCTTCTTGACTCGCATTTAAAAATTGATAATCTTGGGTGCTCAAGCTTTTATTTGCCGCCCACAGTCGCGCATCTTCCAGTGCTTGACCGCGCAACAAGCGAGATTCGTCTTGACAATTTGTAGCTATCCATGCTGTTAGGGATTCAGCATAGGGGCGCAAGTCGCCGAGTGCTTTTTCTACCCAGTTTTGGTTGAATATAGCTGCGTAAATGCCGTTAGATACGGTTAATTTTCCGGCTCTTTTTACTACTAATCCGCTCAGCCGCAATTCTGTTTCTTCGGAAGTATCATCCGCCCAGATTCCCGCGCCCCCCCTTAACAAGGGTAATTCTGGCATTTCATCCCCCGTTTTTAAGGGTGGGTGGGGGGGTTCAAAGGGTTGCAATATTTTTTGATATAATCCTAATAACCTGCTGGCGCGGTGCTGACTTCTGAGAAGGCGATCGCGAATTGTTTTGATGTGTACTGGTTCATCGGACGATTCCCAATTATCAATAATATGAGATTGCACGATATCGCGAATTAATAATTGATGTGTAGTAAAAATTTCAGTTTTGCTTTCATCCGTTGAATCTGATATAATAGAAGCCGACGCTAAGCTTTTTACACTGTGCAAAATCAGCTTGCAAAGCTTTTGAGTCAGAAATGGTTGCCCTCCAGTCCAGTCCAAAATCTCTTTTAAAACCTCTTGAGGATTGTCTACTTTTCCCTCAAACCCTTTTGCTAAAGGCAGAGCTTCCTGTAAATTAAAACCGTGCAATTCAATAGCTAAACCGATATTAAAGGGCGTGCGAGTTGCATCGCTAATTAAATCCGATGGCGTAGCCACTCCCAGTAAAGCAAATGTAATGCGCTGGTATTCTGAATTGTGAGCGCGTTTATTGTAACAACATCTAATTAATGCAAAGAAATCGTCTAGCGGTTCTTGGAAACTCAGAACGCTATCAATTTCATCAATGAAAATTACTAGGTTTTGAGAAATTTTAACCAGCAGCAATTCTTCAATTAACTCTCCTAAGCGCTGCACCGGCGACATCAACTCTCTCTCCCGCCACCAACTCATAAACTCGACTGGGTTAAACAGGTTGAAACTGCACAAAAGTTTGTAAGCGACCCCGCCGTACCACTTATCTAGAGAGACTTGCTGGTTGCCAATGTCCGAAAGGTCGATCGTAGCACAGGCAATACCATCAGCCGAGAGTTTTTGTACAGTTCGCACCAGCAAACTAGATTTGCCCATTTGTCGGGAATTGAGCACGTAACAAAACTCTCCGGCTTTGAGGGCTTGATAAAGTTCTGAGTCAGCTTGTCGCACTACATAAGTAGGTGCATTTTGCGGGAGACTGCCGCCGATTTGGTATTGGTACTCCACTGTCATTATCTTGCTTCTAGTTAGATTATTTAGTCACTTCTATTGTGCCTTTACCGCAAGCAATCTTACCATTTTCATAGGTGGGTTCTGCTGGTTTAATTGTACCGGGAAAATCAGCTCTGCACAATATGGAGGTTGTAGTTATTTCCTCTTTAGCAGCATTTGGCTCAAAGTTTTTAGCAGGAACCAGAAAAACACCGCCGACATAACTTTTAAGTTGTTTATCCTTGGATACTCCATAACCAAATGCTGCTTTCTTAGTGGCGCGAACTGAATACTTGTAATTTGTTGTCTCTGTTTTAATGCCAATTTCCAAAGCCTTAACAGAACTGGAAAAAGCACTTTTTTCTGCAAAATAGGCTTGCTGACCTCGGCTCATAGAGCCAACATACTGTTTTGCTTCTGAAATCATGGGTTTATTGCTAGCATTCAGAAATGATGGCAGAGCGATCGCGCCCATTACTCCAATGCCCATTAAAAGTAATAAGCATCCGCAACCGTTATAAGTTGAATTACTAATACTTGATTCTTGATATTTAGTCATGGCTTTGTCTGGTTAAAGGGTATATACAAGGCGAATTAAAGTCGGCGAGGCAGAGCCTCTGGATCTGCGTTACCAGGCAGATCCTGGTAACGAGGAAAATGAGGCAATACTAATCCTTAAGCTCGCAGGTGTTCTACTTCTTTACGGCTAATGGATGTTGGCTTAATCACTTTACTGCCGATCGCAAAATCGCGCAATTCCACTCTCGTAAACTTCACACCCCAAGGATCTGTCGTTGTATCCAACTCCTCCACTAAAGCATTATTGATTTCATTGCGAGCCGTGTAAAGTTCCTCCAGAGCTAATGTCGCAATGTGAGTCCGAATTGAAAGAATCAGCATATTTAACATCGCTTCCTTGAGATTCTGCACCTTGTACGAAGCTTTTTCTAAGTCAATTATGCGCCAGTACACAATAAATTCAACGGTGACGGCAACCCGATCGCGCGTCGTGCATTCTTGCGGTGACAGTCTTAAAATTTGCTCGCGCAGAGTTTGTTTATAGGCCACTGTTTCGACAAAGGGAATCAAAAATGTCAAACCAGGTTCGAGTTTCTTGCGATCGTACTTTCCGAAAATTTCAACTAAAGCCTCATCTCCTTGACGGACGATTTTGACGCTGTTGGCTAAGGATACTCCGGTGATTGCAAACAACACCATCAAAAAATACTGATACATAGTGAATCTCCTGGTAATTTTAAGCTGTGAACTAAAGATGAATTGAGGTGGCTGCCAATGTTTAGCCGTTGATGTGAATTAATCTGTCAGGTACAACAATCAGCGTGTTTCCTTCGCGGCGCAAAACGTAAACTTTTTGTCGGGGTGCGATCGCCCCTTGGGAATCTTCATTGCGAGCTTTCCACGAAGCCCCTTCATAAATCACCATTCCGGTTTCTCCGGGGAAAATTTCGGAGATTGTTGTCGCTTCGGTTGCTTCGGGAATGACAAACTTTTTGCGAACAATGAAAATTGGTCGAATCCAGATGCTCAGCGCGAGGGCTATCCCCATCCAGTAGAAGATTTGCCAGTCAAAATCTTCATACATTATGTTCGCCCAACTAAACTGAAATGCTACAGATCCTCTCCACAAAATAAAGGATTCAATTAAAGCAGAAGCTCCCATCATTAGCAGGTAAAACCTGTATTTTTGGGGCTGAGTTTTGATGATTAATAGCTCGATTGCACTAAGCAAAACTCCAATCAGCAGCCAGAATAGGGGCGGGGTGAAGGCGAAACCTGGTTGATTAGTGGCTGACGCCAGCGGCAAAATTAGGATAGAATACACAATGCTTTTACCTCGTTTTGATGGATTCAACCTTGTTATTTCTAATCTAATCAGGTGGGTATTTGAGTTGGCGACTGAGTTATTTGAAAATTCATCGACTTTTCATCGACTTTTCATCGACTTTAGGGACGGTTGGCATTTATGATGGTTTCAGTGTCTTGATTGTGATAAGCAATGCCACGATCGCTAAGGGTGCGCGAAGAGTGCATTCGCGCAGTTAAATCCTGTCTCCTGAGAAATGGCTTTCCCAGTCAGAAAATCCTGGCTGAGGATTTAGGGATGGCCCAATCTACAGTCAGCCATTTTCTGAATGGCAAACCTGTGGATTATGCCAATTTCATCGAAATTTGTCGCGGATTGGGGCAGGAATGGCGCGATTTAGCCGATTTTGAGGCGCAATCAGAGCCAGAGGAGGTACTGCTTGTGAGGGCAAAAGTGGCGATCGTCTTCGAGGACTTCGCCAACGCCCGATCGACCTCACACAACACCCTTTCCCAGCAGTTACACCAAGCTTTGAGTGCGGCAGGCTACGAAGTCTTTTTTATTAACAACAGCAGCGACTCAGGCTCATGTTTAAAGCGTTGCGATTATTTGCTGTTGCTGATTTCCGAAGAATCTGCCGCTAGCGAAATGGTATTGGAACAAGTGCAGCTAGCCAAGGAATTGCACAATTTAACTGCTCATAAACCCGCAATATTACCGATTTTAGTTGAATTAAATACACCGCTTTCTTTTGATTTACTCAGCTATTTAGCAGGAGTTCAGCCCTGGCTTTGGCGCGGTACTGGCGACTTATCAAAGTTATTATCAGAAATTTTAAATATCATCAAAGAAGGTCGCACATCGTTAACTGCCGACCATGAATTAGCTGTACAGTGGAACGCAATTAGTAGCACAAAAAAGTCAATAATTCAACCCCTGCCAGCCGCGCCGCCAGAATTGCCCGGAGGACAAGTTGAAATAGCTTCTCGTTTTTATATCGATCGCCCTCCGATCGAATCCCGCTGTTACGAGACGATCGCCCAGCCGGGAGCGCTGATCCGCATAAAAGCACCCAGACAAATGGGCAAAACTTCTTTGATGGCGAGGATTTTGCATCATGCAGAAATGCAAGGTTCTCGCACGGTAGCGCTGAGTTTTCAGCTAGCAAATAGAAGAATATTCGCTAATTCAGATACATTCTTGCAGTGGTTTTGTGCTAGCATCGGTCAAGAGTTAGGAATGCTGGATCAGTTGCCGAAGTGTTGGGAATTAGCGGATTTGATTGGCAGCAATCAGTGCTGTAAGGCTTATTTTGAACAGTATTTGCTGTCAGAATCCTCAAAACCTCTGACGTTAGGTTTGGATGAGAGCGATCGCCTGTTTGAATCGCCGGAAATTGCTGACGACTTTTTTGGGTTATTGCGAGCTTTACACGAAGAAGCAAAACGGCGAGATATTTGGAAAAAATTTCGTTTGATTGTGGTGCATTCGACAGAAGTGTATATCCCGCTGGATGTGAATAAATCGCCGTTTAATGTGGGTTTACCGATAGAATTGCTGGAGTTTGATTCGCAGCAAGTGCAAGACTTAGCAGCGCGACACGGAATCAATTGGAGCGCTACAGAAGTTGCAGACATGATGGCGCTAGTGGGAGGACATCCTTATTTAGTGCGGCTGGCGATGTATCGCATTGCCCGTCAAGATGTGACTTTAAATCACTTGCTGAAATCGGCGACAACCGAGGCAGGAATTTACAGCGATCATTTGCGCAGGCATTTGTGGAATTTAGAAAAATATCCAGAATTAATCGAGGCGATGAGACAGGTTTCGAGTGTGCAAAAGCCAGTCAGATTGAGGCTAGAATTGGCGTTTAAATTAAACAGTATGGGATTGGTGAAACAGGAGGGCAATTATTGCAGTGCGAGATGCAGTTTGTATGAGGAGTATTTTCGCGATCGCCTAGGTTGATAGTCTTAGGTTGTACCAGTCTCAAGAACGGGCAAGCTGCCCGTTCCACAAGAAAATTTAGTTTTTCAAGAACGGGCAAGATACCCGTTCCACAAGAAAATGGAGTTTCTGTGGAACGGGCATCTTGCCCGTTGCTAAACAGGTGATTGAGAAGGAAGCCTGAGATAAGTTAATACCATTTTCCATAAACGTTGTTACCTTTACTCACAAGTTGAAAGGGTATGAGACGGTAGCGGTCAAATCTCTATCAATGGAAGGGTGTATACGGCTGACTGATTCGCTATCTTGAAAGTAATTAGCCAGAATCCTCAGCAATCTGCAACGGTTGGCTGTTTGGGCAGGCAGCACAATAATTAGAGTTAGCATAACTTAATTCCATGCAAAATACGGCAGATTTACTCCCCAAAATAGACTCGCCGAGTCTTCCCAAAAAGCAACCGGCACCCCCAAATTACGAAGCAGCCGATCGGCAATTTGTCAATTTGCTAGAAGTCGAGGATTTAGACAAGACGGTGGCGGCAAAACCGTTACTTGTTAGCGATTTTGAAAGCGCGATCGCCTACGCAATTCAAGCAGCTTACCAACAGGAACCGGGCGATGAGGCCGCTCACCGCTTCTTGCAGCGCGTGCTTTACCGCATCAACCGCCTCAACTTGTTTTGGTACGACGATTTGCGCCGCTACAACAACGAGCGATCGCACTATTTGCGTTCCGTGCGCGAGCGCATTGAGGAACCTTGGCAGCAGTGGGAACTGGCGCAAATCGACGTTGCAGCGCTGCAAAAATTGCCTGATGTCAAGCAAGCCCTGCGCGATCGCGCGGCCGCCGATGTCGATCCTCCGCTAACCGATCTCGATCGCTACCAGCGAGAACAGATGACTGAAGAGGGATACAGACACCTGCTGGCGATCGCCTCTTTCGACGGTTTAGTGGAAGCCAGCCGCCTTTCTCGCATCCTCGGCGGTGCCGGCAACGAAATTCAGTCAACGCTGACGCGGGTGCTGATCGAAGAATACGGCGGCGGTCGTCTCCCCCGCAAGCACTCGACCTTTTTTGCTCAAATGCTGGCAGAATTCGACATGAGTACGGAACCGGAAGCGTACTTCGATTTAGTGCCTTGGGAAGTGCTCGCAAGCATCAATCACAACTTTCTGCTGACGGAACGCAAGCGCCATTTTCTGCGTTACAACGGCGGACTCACTTATTTTGAGGTGGCGGGGCCCGTCGCTTACCGCAATTATTTAGCTGCCGCCCAGCGTTTGGGCCTCTCGCAGGCTGCGATGGGTTATTGGGAACTGCACATCAAAGAAGATGAGCGTCACGGCCGCTGGATGTTGGATGAAGTGGCGATCCCGCTGGTTGATAGATACCCGCAGGAGGCGTGGGAGCTGGTGTTGGGGTACGATCAGGAGAAGTCGATCGGCGATCGGGCTGCGGCTGCTGTGGTGCGATCCATCCAAGCCACAGAACGGAATTAACAGCTATCTAGGGTGCATCATTCTTTGATGCACCCTAGATATTGCAGCGTTTTCAATAAGGCTTTTAGGAACAGGCAAGATGCCTGTTCCACAAAGAGTGTATTTCTTGTGGAACAGGCATCTTGCCTGTTGCTGACAATGGTGCAACATCTCAGATGCACCCTACCAGCGATGTATTTTAAAATGCTGTCATTAACTGAATTAGCTCGATCGACAAATCTCTTTGCGACTTTTCCTGTTTCTTAAACAAAACTCCAGCCAGCAGATAGATATTTTCCGAATAAAAAGCCATGCCCTGTTCTCGCAGACTGGCGATCGCGCTTTTCACCTTGGGTTCCGAACTATAATAGCCAAAAGTTAAAGGTGCAATCTCAAAATTTGCAACCGAGTAGCCTCGATCCAAGGCATAATCGATCAAACCCACAGGATTAGAATAGCTAGAAACCATCAGCAAAACTTCATCGCAGCCCAAAGATAAAAGTTTCTTAGCAATTGTAGAACCATCACTCCCGCCGTGCAACAGCGGCTGGTAAATCTTATCATCCACCGCAGGCAAGTAAGGGGGATTTGAGATTACACAATCCGCCGACTCGTATAAAGGCGAATCAAAAAAAGAGCAATTGTTGACCGTGTATTGTTCGCTCAGTTCATATTCCTTAATTTGAGACTGAGCAATTTTCCAAGCTACATTATTTAGCTCAAATCCCTGTATTGTGCCATCAAAATCAGTTCTCAGCAAAGACTTAATAACAGGACTTCCCTCTCCTGAACCAAACTCTACGATAAGTCGAGAATTGTCGCTGGCATTTAACACTAAAGTTTCCAAGCAGTGCGCGTAAAAATCAGATTCTTCCGGGCAGTGGAATACCTGTTTCAGAGGATGGGATGAAGTGAGCATAAATTCTGTAACAAAGTTGACTATTTTCAAAGTATCGAATAAGTAATATTCCAGCAATCTGTCGCAAGAGCTATTTTATAATTTTTTATAATCGAACTCTTCCGGTTTTACATTGAAATTAAATAACTCTTACTGCCGATATATGGTCAAATTTACAAAATTAATCCGTTTGGCAGATAGCAATTATCTTAATATCGATTACTCTTGAAATAGTAGGTAAATAAGCCACTAATTATTAATTTTAATAGTGTCAAACATGACCTTGTTAAATTATTCAGTTCCGCCTCTTCGACACAAACAAATTAACGCCGTTTAGGATTTATAAGGGTTTTGGCACGTTCAGTTTCCCCTTGGCAAAGAGCGATTTTATTCAAAATTTTACACTTGCCTCGATCGAGCTTGCCTGCTGTCGATCTTGGTCTTAATACCGATCTTCGGCACAGCACAATTTTTTCCTGTGAGTTGGATGCTGCAAGCAGGTTTGCGGTCCACACTCAGCCTCGTAGGTGCAGCAGATTTGGTAAGCTGGACATACTATTGGGTTAAAATAGAACGCCTGACTTGGGTGCTTTACGGTTGGGTAATACTGATGTTATTAGCATTGCTGCTAACCGACTCGACCATTTTTTTGAGCTGGGGAAAAGTGTTGATGACTCTCTCTCCCCTGTGGTTGGGAATGAGCGGAATCGGCTATTTTTGGACGGGATGGGCAGTGCGATCGCGCGCTTTTAGCTGCAACTTTTTTTCATTTATCTGGCATTTTGCTTTTCCCTTAAACTGGCGGTTGGTATGTCCTATTTACGGGAGCTGTAAAGGTATTTAGCTTGCTCGTTTTAGCGGAATTGGAATGGGATATGCGTCAGCCGATTAACACCCTGCATTAACTTCTGTACGACCGCGATTCCCACAGCTATCAACGTCAAGCATTAACCACAAGTGATGACGGCTTTGCTAATGACTGATAATATCATGCCCGCTAGAATAACCTCACTGCAATTGGTTGGTAGTGAGGAATCTTCGTTCTCATCAAAAATTGAGGAAGGAAGCCCTCACTACACCGCATATAGGGGTTATGTTAGCGGACACGATATTACTAATGGCTGATAACTAATTGCCACCAGACTGTACAGATTTGCGAGTTTGGTTAGTATCGTCGCCCTTGTGATGCCACGTGCCACCTTCGCCTTGAACATATTCAGATTTTACGCTGTTCCAAGCCACGCGAGTAGCAGCATCTTGGCTCATTCCATCTTCGCTAGCGCTCTTAAAAGCAGCCTGAAAAATATGCTGCGCTCCTTCGGGTAGTTCTTGTGCTTCTGAAGGTAGGGTATCAAATTGTTGTTCTGGCATAATGGTTTCCTATTATCAAACATAAATTCTATCTTATATACTCCAAGCAACTACCTTCCTCTCTCTAAAAGCAAGTTTAAGATTGCATTTTTATCAGTCCGAAGGCAGATGTAATATTGAATGATTGTGAAAAAATAACGCAATTTGATTGCCGTTGCTGGTTCAGCGCGATTTGGCTAATTTCCCTGCTCAAACAGCCATTAATCTGACTTCGGCTTTTTTACTTGCGAATTTAGAAAATACGTCAGCGCAGCGATTACTAAAGCGATACCCGCTCCCAAGGGAAAGATGTTTGTCGCGCCGTTCCATTTAACTACCTCCGAGAGAAACAATACACTCAACACTACTACAATCACGCTAGTGAGTTTGGTTTTTAGGTCGTCGATTGTGTGAATCTCCAGCCAGTGTGGTACTTTGATGCGCTCGTCAATAAACAGCTCGTAAAGTCCGAGTGCAGTAATGTAAAATACTGTGGCGAGGAGAAACAAATCTACAACTTCGATGCAAGACAGAATCAGTTGTTTCGAGTTTTCGCTGGAAACCGCTACTGTAGCTGTGTAGCCGATGGTAATGACCGTTTCCAGGGCACCGTACATCAAAAGCGTCACAGACGCTGCAAAACAACCGAGTACAGCGATTAACATTAGATAGCGACTTCTGGCAAGAATTCGATGCAGCATAGTTGATGTCTCCTTGGAAAATGTGTTAGAGAACAAGCGCTCTCTGGCATAGTTTTGGCTTTACTATATCAGAGTTTGCCCGATCGCACTCACAAGCAATTCTGACGAGTGCGCCGCCGCTGGTTAATTTAATGTCGCCCGGGTTGGACTCGGATATCCCTCAGTTCGCCTGCCTGTTTTACGCAAGTCAAAACCCAGTCAAAAGCTTTGCTGTTGCAGGGTTGTAGGCGGTCTGGGACTATGAGCGACAGGTCGGGCTTTTTGAGATAATTTAGTTTCCTGGGAAAGTTTGAGCGGTATTCTGCGAGTGCCCAAATTGCCAGCAGCAAGTTAAGGAAAAATAGCGATCAAAAAATTTTTAAACTAACTCATCTGGCGGAGCGCTAAGCCAAAATTGACGGAGATAAAATCAAGAATTTCTGCCTCAAAGCACCAGCAGCAGGGGAAAATTTATAGGAAGAGCCGCGCGCTTGTCTGAGAAACCCGCTTGATTGGTATATGTCTCGTTACTCAACCCAAAATTTTTCAGATAAACCCGGTTTATATCCCCCGCGTGCAAGTTTTGATTTAGCTAGTCGGCCGCCCAATCAGATATCATCTACCACCTGAAATAAAACGCCATTTTGCCAAATGTTCCTAAAGATGAATGGCGCACTTGAAGGATACGTAATAGCTTATAAACTATTAACGCTGCGGTCTAATGTATCAGGGAAAAATAATAGAGGAAACGGGACTAAATTGGCTCCATTACCTTCATTATCCCGCAGCAAAGGTTAGAAAAGTTGCACGTTACGCTGTCAAGTTGACCCTGCGGTTTTGGCATCAGAAGCGATCGCAGGACTCTACACAAAAGCAAGCATTACCATGAAATCTTCTAAGTTGTTGAAAGTTGTTTTAGCAAGCGCTTGTACTTTAGGTTTAGCAACGGTTTCGTTAGCAGTGCCTGCTTCAGCCCAGTCGGGAGCCGGCGGTGCTGGTGGCGGTACTGGCGGCGGTGCTGGGGGCGGTACTGGCGGCGGTACTGGCACAAGCGGTACTGGCACAAGCGGTACCACCGGTACGACTGGCACAAGCGGTACCACCGGTACGACTGGCACAAGCGGTACCACCGGTACGACTGGCACGGGTACAACCGGTACAACTGGTACGGGTACAAGCGGTACAAGCGGTTTGAGTGGCACCGACACAACGGGTACAACGGGTACAACGGGTACAACGGGTACGAGTGGCACGGGTACGAGTGGCACGGGTACAAGCGGTACAAGCGGTACGAGTGGCACGGGTACAAGCGGTACAAGCGGTACGACTGGTACGGGTACAAGCGGTACAAGCGGTACAAGCGGTACGACTGGTACGGGTACAAGCGGTACAAGCGGTACGACTGGTACGACTGGCACGGGTACAACGGGTACAACGGGTACAACGGGTACAACGGGTACGAGTGGCACGGATACAACGGGTACGAGTGGCACGGGTACAAGCGGTACAAGCGGTACGACTGGTACGGGTACAACGGGTACAAGCGGTACGAGTGGCACTGGCACAAGCGGTACAAGCGGTACAAGCGGTACGACTGGTACGGACACAACGGGTACAAGCGGTTCAACTGGTACAAGTGGCACTGGTACAAGCGGTACGACTGGTACGGGTACAAGCGGTACAAGCGGTACGACTGGTACGGGTACAACGGGTACAACAGGTACGGACACAACGGGTACAACCGGTACAACGGGTACAACCGGTACAACAGGTACAGACACAACGGGTACAACGGGTACGAGTGGCACTGGTACAACGGGTACAACGGGTACGAGTGGCACTGGTACAACGGGTACAACCGGTACAACCGGTACTACATCGACGCCGGCTGATACTAATTCTGGAGTTTTGAGTGCTCGGCGCGATAGCCCCAACAATTTGGGGTGGCTGGGAGCCTTGGGCGCGTTTGGTTTGATCAACTTGTTTCGGAAAGGCAGTACACCGTCCCATCGCTAGTTTCGGGCGATGCCCTACGGGATAGCTTCGCTTTACGTAATTTTGAAAACTTAGAGGCTTAGAAATTCATGACTTCACTTAATCGCAAAAATTTGTTCAAAAAATTGGTTACTGTTGCCGGAATTGCCGGTGTGAGTTCCTTGATAGCTGTGCCAGGATTCGCAGAATTAAATCGCCAGACTCACGGCTTCAGCCAGTCGGGCGATCGAGTTTTCGATCTTGCTCAAAACGATTCCAACAATCTTAATCCTCCTGACGCTCCTGTTAGCGATCCCAACAACAATAACAGTCCCGGCGGTGGTTCTCCCAACAGTCCAAATACCCCCAGCAACAATAATCCGGGCCGTTCTCCCAACAGTCCAAATACCCCCAGCAACAACAATCCGGGCCGTTCTCCCAACAGTCCAAATACCCCCAGCAACAACAGTCCCGACGGTAGTTCTCCCAACAGCCCAAATACCCCCAGCAACAACAGTCCCGACGGTAGTTCTCCCAACAGCCCAAATACCCCCAGCAACAACAATCCGGGCCGTTCTCCCAACAGTCCAAGAGGTGGCGAAACTTCGCCTAATTCTCTCAGCAGCAGAGACAGAACCTTTGTCATGCAAGCAGGTCAACTTGGTATGCTGGAAGTGGAGCTCGGCAGATTAGCAGTCCAACGCGGTTCTAGTGCTGGTGTGAAACAATACGGGCAAGAAATGGTAGAGGAACACACTCGGGCCAATCAAGAACTGATGCAGTTAACAAGGCAAAAGGATGTAGAACTGCCAGCCGATATGAGTACCCAGAACACAGCTTTGATGGATCGACTTTCGGGACTCTCCGGTAGAAGTTTTGACACTGCTTACAAGCAAGCGATGATCGACAGCCACAATCAGGCTATTGCTCTGTTTCAGGCTCAATCTCAACAGGGACAAGATCCCGACTTGAAGGCTTGGGCTACCCAGAAGTTGCCGAACCTTCAGGCGCACTTGCAAATGGTTAACCAAATGTTGGCAGATACCAGCCAGCCATAATATTAAGTAGAAGAGGTAGAGTCCGATCGCCTAAAACGCGATCGGACTCTACCTTTTGTATTCCGAGAGGGAAGAGCAATAAATTCTTTTAAACCCTATAATTTTTCAGAACAATGGAAGATTTTCTCCGCAGCTTGTTGGGCAACAATATTACAGCAACCTGGCTGTTATTAATCGTAGGGTCTTGCTGGATTGCTTACATACCCGGTCGCCTGAGAAATTAAAAATTATCAATTAAAACTTCAAAATTAAGTAGGTAGGCGCAAATAAGCCTTAGCGTGCAACAGACCTATTGTAAGATGCCTCAAACCCTCAGATTTTCTACCGTATTTCATGCGAACTCTCCGGGGCACCCTACCACATAGTCTAAATTAATCATTTTTTAACAGACAGGCGTTCCATCCCCGATCGCGGAAACAAAAAAGTGCGATCGGGGGATTTATTCAAACAACAAAAAATTAGTTAATCCTGAGTGTCCACAAAAACACTCACAGCCGCCACAGCGATTAGCATTTCATCATTTTTATCATTCAGAGAGGCGATCGCCCTGCCTGCCACAATCATGCCCCCTTGTTCGACAATCAGAGTTTTGCTGCCAAAAGGTAGCACCGCCAACACCTCCTCGGCGCGCACTTGTTCCGGGTAAGGAACGGCCACCTTAACCTCAACAATCATCTGATTGGGGTCGCTCAAACCTGCCACTTCCCAGACGCCTAGGAGAGCATTATTGGCGATCGCATTCCGTACAGCCCTTGCACAGGCTACAGTCGGTTCCTGCCCGTGCTGGTCTATACCCATCCCCATTTCAATGATGAAACATTTGCGTGCCATAGTTGCCCTTTGGTTGATTTTTGTTTGTAGTCGATCGCACTTTTCCCCAAAACAATTATCAACCAAACAGACCGCTCTTGATATTATTTTATAAATAGATATAACCAGATAATAATCCCAGTAAAAAAAACAATGCAACTGTGCGCGATCCAAACTTATATCGAATCAGTCATTTCCAATTCTTCAATTCTTTAATCTCAAATCTAAAATGGTATAACTTATGGTAATATAACCAAATTCACCATTCCTCGCGGACTGCAAAACTCATCGCCAGCTTGAATCATGGATAGTTTTCTGCCAATTGCCTACTTTCAAAACCAATTTCTCCCATTTACCGACGCCAAAATTTCCATAGCCACCCACGCACTGCACTACGGAACCGGAGTTTTAGGCGGGTTGCGGGGAATTCCCGACCCCCAAAATGCCGATCGAATCTTGCTATTTAGATTAGACCGCCACTGCCAAAGATTAAGTCAAAGTGCCAGCTTCCTCCACTGCGATTTGCCAGCCAGCAAAATCCAACAAATAATTATTGATTTTGTCCAGAAAAACCAGCCCACAAAATCATTTTATATCCGCCCTTTCGTCTACACATCCAGTTTAGGAATTGCCCCCCGACTGCACAACGTAGAAACCGACTTTTTTGTTTACGGATTAGAACTCTCAGACTATTTGCCCAAACAAGGAGTCAACTGTAGAATAAGCTCTTGGTACCGCCAAGAAGACCGCAGTTTGCCCTTAAGAGGTAAAATTAGCGGTGCTTACATCACCTCAGCTTTAGCCAAAACAGAAGCAGTAGAATCCGGCTTCGACGAAGCAATAATGATGAACACTCAGGGAAAAGTCAGCGAAGCTTCAGGAATGAACATATTTGTC
Organism: Microcoleus sp. S28C3; assembly: GCF_036700785.1. Taxonomy (NCBI): domain Bacteria; kingdom Bacillati; phylum Cyanobacteriota; class Cyanophyceae; order Oscillatoriales; family Microcoleaceae; genus Microcoleus; species Microcoleus sp. S28C3. The sequence goes on from NZ_JAUBPO010000037.1 coordinate 36,871, forward strand.
GCCAGAAACGGTAAATTAATTACTCCCGGTTTCGAGCAAGATATTCTCGAAGGAATTACCAGAGACAGCGTTATAACTATAGCCAGAGACTTAGGAATAGAAGTAACAGAAAGACCAGTTGATAGATCGGAACTGTTGATTGCAGACGAGATTTTCCTCTGCGGAACCGCAGCCAAAATTACGCCAATTAACCGAGTAGAAAACTATCAATTGCCCAAAAACCGACCCATCACCGAAAAGATTTTGGACAAACTAACCGGGATTATCGAAAATCGCGACAGCAAGTATAAAGACTGGGTATTTCCGATCGATCTTAATTAACCGAAAATACCTGTCCTCGTAGAAGCGAGTTTACTCGTTACCAGGCAGAGCCTGGTAAAGCAGATAAGGAAGCTCTGCATCCACATTTCATGGCAGCCATTCGAGGCAGAGCCTCTGGATATCGGTTCCCAGGCAGAGAGAGCCTAAGAACCAGTTGTTGTGGAGCAGGCATCTTGCCTGCTTCCTGCTAGGAACTACCCGCACAAAACAGCAGCGTGATGCCGAATGTGCTCCTCCATAAAACTAGCTATAAAATAATAGCTGTGATCGTAACCTTCCTGCATCCTTAAAGTTAGTGGCTGTCCCGCTTTTGCACAAGCTTCCGCGAACACTTCCGGCAACAACTGCCCGTCAGTAAGAAACGAATCAGCCGTCCCGCAGTCAATCAGAATCGGGCGGTTATATGGTGCTGCCACAACCAATTCGCTAGCATCCCAAGCCCTCCAAATCTCTTGGTCGCTGCCGAGGTAGTTTGCAAAAGCTTTTTGTCCCCAAGGGCAGCGCATTGGCGCGGAAATAGGCGCAAAAGCGGAAACTGAAAGATAGCGATCGCCATTTTTCAAAGCGCAAATTAACGCCCCGTGTCCGCCCATCGAATGACCGAAAATTCCCTTTTTTTCCGGTAGCGCTGGAAAATTTTCGGCGATTAAATTCGGCAATTCATCAACCACATAACTGTACATTCGATAGTGAGCATTCCAAGGTGCGACTGTCGCATCAACATAAAAACCCGCACCACTTCCTAAATCCCAATCGTCATCTTCGCCAGGAATGCCAGTCTGGCGCGGGCTAGTGTCGGGCGCAACCAACATTAACCCGTATTTTGCCGCAAATTGTTGCGCTCCCGCTTTTGCCATAAAGTTCTCTTCCGTGCAGGTTAAACCTGATAGAAAATACAAAACTGGTACGGGTTGAGATAAAGCTTGGGGCGGCTGATAAACGGCGAATTTCATCTCGCTGTTGCAAGCGGAGGATTGATGACTGTAAAAGCCTAGTTGGCCGCCGAAACTTTTATATTCTTTTTGCAGTTTTAGGGATTCAGAGAGCATAATTGGAAATTGGGAATTAATCTGTATTACATCCGTTACAAAATCCGTTGCCGAACTTCTTCCTCAAAAAGTCAAAACTGTGCGAATTACTTCGCCTTTGTGCATTAAATCAAAAGCTTCGTTAATTTGTTCAATCGGCATTACCCGAGATACCAAACTATCAATATCAATTTTACCGTCCATGTACCAATCAACAATCTTAGGAACATCAGTTCTGCCTTTGGCCCCCCCGAAAGCCGTACCTTTCCAGACTCTGCCAGTTACTAGCTGAAACGGGCGGGTACTAATTTCTTGACCGGCTCCCGCTACGCCGACAATTACGCTCACGCCCCAACCTTTGTGGCAACATTCCAAAGCTTGACGCATCACATTAATGTTGCCGATACATTCAAAACTGTAATCAGCTCCACCTTTGGTTAAATCTACCAAATAAGGCACTAAATCGCCTTCGACTTCGCGGGGATTGACAAAGTGAGTCATGCCGAATTTTTCCGCCATCTCTCGCTTGTTGGGATTCATGTCTACGCCGACAATCATGTTAGCTCCCACCATTCGAGCCGCTTGAATTACATTCAAACCCACGCCGCCCAAACCGAAAACTACCACATTAGAACCAGGCTCTACTTTCGCAGTATTTATGACAGCGCCGATGCCAGTTGTTACGCCGCAACCGATCAAACAAACTTTATCAAAAGGAGCATCTTCGCGAATTTTTGCTACTGCAATTTCCGGCAATACTGTATAATTAGCGAAGGTAGAAGTTCCCATGTAATGGTAAAGTTTCTGTCCGTCTATAGAAAACCTGCTCGTGCCGTCGGGCATCACTCCCTGGCCTTGAGTTACGCGAATTGCTTGACAGAGATTAGTTTTGCCGCTCAAACAATATTCGCAGTTGCGGCATTCGGGAGTGTATAGAGGAATTACTCGATCGCCCACTTTGACACTCGTTACTCCCGCCCCAACTTCTGCGACTATCCCGGCTCCCTCGTGGCCTAAGATAGCAGGAAACAAACCTTCAGGATCGGCGCCGGAAAGAGTGTAAGCGTCAGTGTGACAAACACCAGTGGCTTTAATTTCCACCAACACCTCTCCAGCCTGCGGCCCATCTAGATCAACCGTTTCAATGCTCAAAGGTTTGCCGGCACTGCGAGCAACTGCTGCTTTTACTTTCATGCTTTCCCCCTGCGATCGATTTGTCAACAGACCAGTAAATATGTATTGTATTACTTAATCTCAAAATTCAGCAAATCTATGACAAAATTAATTGTAATTACCGGAGTCAGTCGCGGTCTTGGTCTTGCCCTGACCGAAAAGTTTATTGAATTGGGACATACAGTTTTGGGATGCGCCCGTTCTTCCGAAGCAGTGGAAAAGCTCAACCAAAAATATAGTTCGCCCCACAATTTTACTTGTTTGGATGTCGCCAACGACGATCGCGTAAAAGCTTGGGCAACAGAAATGCTGGCCAACTACTCGCCGCCAGATTTGCTGATTAACAATGCAGGTGTAACCAATCATCTCGCCCCTCTTTGGAATGTTAGTAACGAAGAATTTTCGCAGGTAATTGATGTTAATATTAAAGGTACTGCTAATGTAATTCGTCACTTTGTCCCGGCAATGATTGCTCGAAAAAGCGGCATAATTGTCAACTTGAGTTCTGGTTGGGGAAGGTCAACTTCGCCGGAAGTTGCGCCCTATTGTGCTTCTAAGTGGGCGATAGAAGGACTTACGCGATCGCTCGCTCAAGAATTGCCCGGAGGTATGGCGGCGGTTCCTTTGAATCCGGGGATAATCCATACGGATATGCTGGAAATTTCTTTCGGAGAAAATGCGGCAAGTTACACGTCAGTCAAAGCATGGGTGCAAAAAGCAGTTCCTTTTTTGCTGAAGTTGAAACCTTCAGATAATGGAAAGCCGCTGACCGTTCCTGGATAATACAGCAACCATTGCAGAATTTGCGAACATCTCTCTTTTCTTTTCCTCTGCGCTCTCTGCGGTTCATTAAAAAATTCAAAAATGAAATAAAATTGCTATATTCCCAAATCACAACTCTTTCCCCAAATAGCTACTGTGAACTTGCCGCTAACCTCCCCGTCGCAAACCGAAACCCGCAAAGCAGACCACCTGCGGATCTGCCTCGAAGAAGACGTACAATTTCGCGAAACTACCAGCGGCCTCGAACGCTACCGTTTTGCTCACTGCTGTTTGCCAGAACTCGATCGCACTGAAATCGATTTAACCTCCACATTTCTCGGCAAAAAACTAGCCGTTCCCCTGCTAATTTCCTCGATGACCGGCGGCACAGAATTAGCCCAGACAATCAATTATCGCCTCGCGGATGTTGCTCAAGAATACAAACTGGCAATGGGAGTCGGTTCCCAGCGAATCATCGTAGAAAAACCTCAACTAGCTCCTACATTTGCCGTCCGGCGCCGCGCTCCAGATATTCTGCTATTTGCCAATATCGGAGCAGTTCAATTAAACTACAGTTACGGTTGGGAAGAGTGCCAAAAAATTGTTGATATTATCGAAGCAGATGCCCTAATTTTGCACCTCAATCCGCTGCAAGAGTGCGTTCAAACCGAAGGCGATACTAACTTTAAAGGACTGCTAGATAAAATCGCCAAATTGTGCGATAAATTACCAGTACCAGTTATTGCTAAAGAAGTCGGCAACGGTATTTCAGGGAACATGGCAAAGAAATTGCTCGCCGCGGGAGTAAGTGCGATCGACATTGCCGGGGCCGGAGGCACTTCTTGGGCAAAAATAGAAGGAAAGCGAGCTAAAGATAGCAAGCAGCGCAGGTTGGGCGCAACCTTTGCCGACTGGGGAATACCGACAGCCGAGTGCATTGTCAGCACCCGCGCCGTAGCGCCGGATGTTCCTCTGATTGCCTCTGGAGGCTTGCAGAATGGGTTGGATGCAGCGAAGGCTCTCGCCCTCGGCGCGGATATTGCGGGACTGGCGCGGCCGTTTCTAGAAGCCGCAGCGGAATCGGAATCAGCCGCAGGCGTTCTAGCTGAGGTTTTAATTGCAGAAATCGCCACCGTGATGTTCTGTACGGGCTGCGCTAACTTGGATGAGTTAAAATATTCTGGGGTTTTGGAAAGGTTAAGATAAAAGTGAGTCAGCAGTCAGCAGTCATTAGTCAACAGTCATTAGTCGTTAGCTAATAACTAACGACAGCAGAAAAGTGCTAAATCCTACTTGCAGTAATGACCAATAATATCGTTTCCGCCGACATCGGAATAATATTTTTCCGAGTGCAGTGCGAGCGGGACACTTCACGCTCGGTATCATTCAGCTCTAACCTGATTTGATATAACTAATAACTAATGACTGATGACTAATGACTAATTACCAATAACCAATAACCAATTATCTAATGAAAGATTTCCTAAAATATACCTGTGCAAGTTTGCTGGGAACCTTCCTCGGATTGTTGCTGCTGGGCAGCATCGGATTAGGGGGACTGGTACTGCTAATTGCTCTGGCGGCATCGTCGTCTAAAGATTCAGGCCCGCAAGTTAAAGATAAGTCTGTATTGGTATTAGACCTTTCTTTAAATATCACTGACAGCAAACCTAGCCGCAGCACTAGCGCGGCGATTGAAGAAGTGCTTTCGGAGGATTCCGGCGATACAGTGACGCTGCGGACTGTTTTAGACGCGATCGAATCTGCGAAGAAAGACCCGAAAATAGTGGGCATTTATCTCGAAGGCAGCTCAGATTCGAGCAGCAGCGGGTTTGCCAATCTCAAAGAAGTTCGATCGGCATTGCAGCGTTTCCGAGATGCCAAAAAACCCATTTTTGCTTACCAGATGGACTGGAGCGAGCGAGATTATTACCTCGGTTCCGTTGCTAATACAATTGCAATCAATCCTTACGGGGCTTTGGAACTCAACGGTTTTAGCAGTCAGGCAATGTTTTTCACCGGTGCTTTGGAGAAATACGGTTTGGGAGTTCAAGTGACTCGTGTGGGCAAATACAAGTCAGCCGTTGAGCCGTTTTTGCTCACAAAAATGAGTCCCGAAAATCGCCAGCAAACTCAAAAGTTGCTGGGAGATATGTGGGGAGAATACCTGAAAACTGTCGGGCCGAACCGTAAAGTGACCGTTCCCCAACTGCAAGCGGTTGCAGATAAGGGCGGAACTTTGATGGCTGACGAAGCTCTCAAAAGCAAGTTAGTTGATAAAGTTGTATACTTTGACGAAATTGCGAGCGAACTTAAAAAACTGACAGGAACCGATCGCGAACACAAATCTTTCAAGCAAATTAGTTTGAAAAACTACGCCAGAATTGCTGATGATAAAAACTCAACTCGCGCTGACAAGAAAAACCAAATTGCTATACTTTACGCCGAGGGAGAGATTGTAGACGGAGAAGGGGGCCCGACTCAAGTAGGAGGCGATCGCATCGCTCAAGAAATGCGGAAAATCAGAGAAGATGACGACGTAAAAGCAGTAGTTTTGCGGGTCAACAGTCCCGGAGGCAGCGCGACGGCGGCCGAAGTCATCGGGCGCGAAGTTATGCTGACGGGGAAAAAGAAACCAGTTATCGTTTCGATGGGCAATTTAGCAGCTTCCGGCGGCTATTGGATTGCAATGGGTTCCAGCCGCATTTTTGCCGAACCGAATACGATTACGGGTTCTATCGGCGTTTTTGGAATGCTGTTCAACGCCCAAAAGTTGGCAGCTAACAACGGTCTGACTTGGGACGTTGTGAAAACCGGCCGCTTTGCGGATACTAACACGGTTTCCCGCCCGAAAAATCCTCAAGAATTGGCGAATATTCAGAGAATAGTCGATCGCATTTACGATCGATTTATTACTAAAGTAGCCGACTCCCGCAAACTGCCGAAAAACAAGGTACAAGAAATTGCTCAAGGCAGGGTGTGGTCTGGTACGGCCGCGAAACAGTTGGGTTTAGTCGATGAAATTGGCGGCCTTGAAGATGCAGTCAAAGAGGCGGCTAAGCAAGCTAAACTCGGCGACAATTGGCAGTTGGAAGAATATCCAAAACGCCGCAGTTTCGAGGAGCGAATTTTGGAAAGACTTTCAGGCGTTCGCGTTTTGAAACCAGCCACCAAACTCGACCCACTGACTGCTGAAGTTAAGAAAATGCAGGATGAATTGGCTGCGATCGGGTCGATGAACGACCCGCAGGGGATTTATGTTCGCTTGCCTTTCAATTTGCGGATTGATTAATTAATTGATACCAAATCCTGGATTTTTACCCCTTTATTCTTCAGTCCCCCTCTGCTCGCACTGAGATGTTGCACCATTCTCAATAAGCCTTTTGCGGGCGGGATCTCCTGCCCACCCCACAACAAAACTCCGTCTTTGTGGAACAGGCCCGAAAGCCTGTTAAGCGAGAATGGTGCAAGAGGTGATCTCTGACGAAAGTTTGACTCTTGAACCGTTTCAACCGCTGAGTGCGATCGCGGTTTTTAACGCGAATTTGGTATGAGTAGGCTGAAGCACCCTACAAACCACTGAAAAACCCGGTTTCTTCTAGAAACCGGGTTTATGAATACCCTAAAAGTCGATCGACTGGGAATTGGCAATATTTGTTATGCAGCACGCTGAGTTAACAATCCCCAGATGAAAAGTACCACGATCGCACCGATGACTGCAAAAGCTATGCTGGGTAGAGTCAATGCTCCGAAGGAAGCTCCCGCGCTCGTCCCCACGAAGACTTGACCTAAATAACCTCCCACCAGCGCGCCGATAATTCCTAAAACTGTTGTGGCAATAAAGCCGCCGCCTTGAGTTCCCGGATAAATGGCTTTGGCGATCGCACCGGCAATCAGTCCTAAAACAATCCAAGCAATAATTCCCATTTCCGTTTCTCCTGAATGCTTAACTTTTCTCGTTCTCTGTCTTATGTTCTTAGAATAACAACTGCTATCCCGTCCTTACCTCTACCGTAGGGAAGAATCGAAAGTGGTAGGATTTCTGAGGAATCGTCCGAGTTTGAGGCTTTTTAATACCTCAAAAGAGTTAACCCACTTTTTCTAGGGAAGAAAGGTACTTATGCTCAAGGCAAAAAGGAAATAGGAGAATTTTTTCTGGGACTTTTTGTGTTTTACTGGTAAAAAAATTACAATAATTTTGTGAAACGAGGAAAGTTTGCGCCCGATGGATCTGACTCTGTGCATGATTGTGAAGAATGAAGAGGCAACACTGTCGCGGACTTTGGACAGCGTTAAGGGTGTTGTGGACGAAATAGTGGTGGTGGATACGGGATCGGGCGATCGCACCCGTGAAGTCGCCCGAGGATATGGCGCGAGGGTTTATGACTTTGAATGGTGCGACGACTTCGCAGCGGCGCGCAACGAGTGTCTGAAGCACGCCCAGGGCGACTGGATTTTGGTGTTGGATGCCGACGAGGTTTTGGTACCGCAGATTTTACCTCAAATTAAGGAGGGCATTCAGAGCGATCGGCTGCTCCTAATAAATCTCATCCGCCAAGAAATCGGTGCCTCTCAATCTCCCTATTCCCTAGTGTCTCGATTGTTTCGCAATCGCCCCGACATCCGATTTTCTCGCCCTTATCACGCAATGGTAGACGACAGCGTGGCTGAGATTTTGCACAGGGAACCAACATGGAAAATAGCTTCTCTCCCCAATGTGGCAATTTGGCACTCTGGTTATCAAAAAGATGCGATCGCAGCAAAAAGTAAATTCCAAAAAGCTCAAGCAGCAATGGAACGCTACATCGCTTATTATCCAAACGATGCTTATGCTTGTAGCAAATTAGGCGCTTTGTATGTAGAAATAGGGCAAATTGGGCGGGGAATAGATTTATTAACTAGGGGCTTGGCTGCGGCGGCAATTGATGATTCTATTGTTTACGAACTCAACTATCATTTGGGAATTGCTTATCGCCAACAGCAGCAATTTGTTAAAGCCAAAGAACACTATCAAGCGGCAATTAATACAGACGTTATTCCGGCGCTAAAGTTGGGCGCTTACAATAATTTGGGCAATTTGCTCAAAGATGAAGGAGATTTGAAATTTGCTGAAAAAGCTTATAAAGCAGCTTTAAAAATTGACCCCAGTTTTGCCACAGGGCACTACAATTTAGGACTGACGTTGAAGGCAGCCGGAAATTTAGCAGATGCGATCGCCTATTACCGACAAGCGATTAAAATCGCTCCCGAACACGCCGAAGCTCATCAAAACTTGGCAGTAGCGCTGCTGAAAATTGGCAAAATGCCAGAGAGTTTAGCCGAATTCAAAAGAGCGATCGCCCTTCACGAACAGCGCCGCCCCTTTGAAGCAGAACGCCTGCGCCGGGGACTGCAAGAAATGGGTTTGATGTAACTGAAATTATGGCTTTTATGGGCGGGCAGGATGCCCACCCCACAATCAAATTCTCGGATTGTGGAACAGCCCGGAAAGCCTGTTCTTTAAAAAGATTCCAAGATATGAGATGCGAGCAAAATCAAGCAATTATCTCTACTTTGCCGCTATCCAAATCGTAGCGGCCCCCAACAACTTTAAGCTTGCCCGCTTTGACTGCTTCAGCTAAAATAGGCGACGAGGATTGTAACTTATTTACATTGATTTTCACATTAGCTCTGACTGCGTTATCCCAGGCATCGCCTTGGACACCTATTGTGGTATCAACTGCGGGTTTAATCGCCGCCACCAAAGTGCTAATGTGACCCGGCACAGCTTTGCCATCTAAAGCTGCTTTAACAGCACCGCAGCGTTCGTGACCCAGAATTACTAATAGCGGCACGCCTAATTCTACTGCGGCATATTCCATATTGCCGAGAACCACATCGTCGAGAAAATTTCCAGCTACTCGGATATCAAACAAATCCCCCAATCCTTGGTCGAAAATAATTTCGGGCGCAACCCGCGAATCAGAACAAGCCAGGATGGTTGCAAACGGATGTTGACCCTCTGCTACTTCTACAATTCGCGATCGAGCTTGGTCGGGAAATGTCCGTGTTTGCTCAATGTAGCGTTGATTCCCCTCCATCAATTTCTTGAGAGCACCGTCGGGAGTAATCTCAGAGATTGCTTCTGCCTTTGCGGGTTGAGCTTGCAAAAGCGCAGGTGCAAAGCTTGCCGTCAGTATCCCTGCACCAGCCTTTAACATTAAATTGCGCCGCGAAATCATATCTCTTCTTCCGCTTTCTGTCATTGCTTGCAACTCGGTTTAATTTTGGGTGTTTTATAGCATAAGATATACCACAAGCTGAACCCTATTTCTTTACTTTTTTTTTACAAGTAGCTACAGCAAAATTTAAACTTAAAAAATCAAAAAATTTGGCCCTTTCTATTTCAGATTTTATTTCCTAAAGGCAACTGCGGTCATCCTTCTGCAGGCAGGGGATGCTAAAATGTATCTCAAACCAATACTTCAGACAGTTTTTGATTGCCAACCGTAGAAAAAGGGTTTCAAGGCGATTCGGCAAGTTCGCTACCAACGGAAAATCGCGGGTTTCAGACTACGAACTAAAAACAGTCGGGACTATTGTAAAACTACAATTATTTATCAATGGATCGAAATGTCTTACGTCGCCAGTATCCATATCTATCCGGTCAAGTCCCTTGACGGCATAGCTGTCAATCAAGCAACTATTCTTGCCAGCGGAGCTCTAGAAGGCGATCGCTCTTTTGCAATCTGCGATGAAGCAGGAGAACTTGTTAACACTAAGCGCAACAGCGGAGTCCATTTTCTGCGCTTATCCTTTGACATCCAAAAGAGAATGGCCGGTCTGAAAATACAAGACACCGAACAAGAAATTTTTTTTCATGTAGATAGAGAACGCCCAGGGATAGAATATTGGTTGAGCAACTACTTCGGTTTCCCCGTCAAGTTAATGGAAAACTTGCTGACAGGCTTTCCCGACGATACCGCTGCGCCCGGGCCAAGCATAATAAGTACCGAAACAATTGCCGAAGTTGCATCTTGGTTTCCGAGAGTTTCCGTTAACGAAATGCGCCATCGCTTGCGAGCTAATATTGAAATAGGAGATGTCCCGGCTTTTTGGGAAGACCAACTTTTCCCAGAAGCCAATGAATTAGTGACGTTGAAAATAGGGACTGTAATATTTGAAGCTATTAATCTCGGTCACCCCTGTATCCGATGTCCGCCATATTATGCCCCGAAAGCAACCGATACAAATTTTCAAAATCTACTAAAAGCCAAGCAGGAGGAAATCATGCCTGATTTGGTAAAGAGAGGGTCTTTAAATCACTTTAATCGACTGATAGTTAGTATGCGAGTCTCGGGTCAAGCAGCCGGAAAAATATTACACATAGGAGACGAAGTTCAAATTAGTAGCGCCAGCAAATCCCTCTTTAATACCATTCCTGATTAGTTGTATGGCACGAGTCCGATCAAGCCGGTGGCAACTCCAAAGTAAGCTGACCCAACACACCCGTTCTAAAATCGTTTAACATTTGCCGCGCCGTTCGTTCGACATCTCCTTTATACTTGTCTTTTGCTACCTCGTGCAAATAATCTTCACCATTACTAGAGGCTGCATCTAATTTATACCTGGATTTGAAACCAGATAGTGATATCAACGTCTCATCAGCCGCCTCCAGCCCTTGGAGCAAATCTACCATCGCTGCCGCTACTACCTGATTGTCGTAAGCTGCCTCGCCAATATCTTCGCAAATAGCTAATTTTATGGCATTTTCTTGATTGTTAATGCGAGTTGGGATGACTCCGGGGGCGTCTAATAATTCAATTTCGTCAGAAATGCGAATCCATCGGAGCGATTTAGTTACTCCTGCTCTGCGGGCACTGTCCACCACTCTCCGCCCTAACAGGCGATTAATTAAAGCAGATTTTCCGACATTTGGAAAGCCCATCACCACTGCGCGGACTGGACGGGGCAGCATACCTCGATCGAACCTTCTTTTATTTAGCTGCACCCCAGCATTCTGCACGGCATCCGCCACAGCGTCTACTCCTTGACCGTGCTCGGCATTAGTAAAATACGCAGTTTCCCCCTGGGCCTCAAACCATGTTTCCCACGCCTCGCGCGCGCGAGGCGCAATCATATCCATGCGGTTGATGACCAATACTCGCGCCTTGCCGCCCACCCAACTCGGCATTTGGGGGTGGTAAGTAGCTAATGGAATGCGGGCATCTCGGACTTCGAGCACCACATCTACCCGCTTTAGCTGTTCTTTTAATGCCCGTTCAGCTTTGGCAATGTGACCGGGATACCAGTGAATTTTCATAATAGGAAGGAAGAAGGAAGAAGGAAGAAGGAAGAAGGAAGAGGGAAGAATCAAGAAATAATCAGGGAACGGATGAGTATAACGGATTTAAGGGCACGAAGGAAGGAGGGAATCAGGAAAATGGCAGAAGTAAGCTGTTGGGCATCTAACTTACACTACTGGAAATAAGTAATAAGAAAGAGTTTTCTTTCTTCCTTCTTCCTTCTTCCTTCTTCCTTCTTCCTTCCTTCCTTAAGGCACAATCAACACTGCACAAGGAGACAGATTGATCACCCGATTGGTAACGCTGTCAGACGCCCCATCATCGGTTAAACCCATCCCCCGACAGCCCATCACAATCAAATCGGCCCCAATTTCGTCAGCCACATCACAAATCGTGAAAGCCGGTTTGCCTTCTCGCTCAATGATTTCAGCTTCGATTCCCTGCTGGGAAAACATCAATTGGGCCTCAGACAGCAGTTTGGCGACTGCTTCCGGGGAACTCATCACCTCTGACGGTGGGGTGGCACCCTCCTCGGCTGGGGGTTCGACTACCGAAAGAATAACTAAACGAGAAGTGTAGGTTTTCACAATATTGACAACCTTTTCCGCGGCTTCGCGGGCTTCTCGGCTTTGATCGACAGGAAATAAGACAGTCTTGAACATAGTGCGCATCTCCCGGACGCGGACTCCGATAAAATGTTTACGTTGAGCCAATCAGTGCCGTTTGTTTCATCTTCCGTTTTTTGTACGGACGCGGTTGAATGCGTCCGAGGCCCCAAGTGCAAGTGACAAGTGCCGCCATTTCAACGGAATTAGACAAAAACACACATATTAGGAGGTTAATCCTGTGACCAAAAAAACTGTAGCAAATTTATCGGCATCGGACTTATCGGGCAAACGGGTATTGGTGCGGGCGGACTTTAACGTGCCGCTCGACAACGGCAATATCACCGATGATACTCGCATCCGGGCTGCTCTGCCGACAATTCAAGATTTAGCGTCCAAGGGTGCTAAGGTCATTTTGTGCAGCCACTTCGGGCGTCCCAAGGGTGTGACGGAGAAGTTGCGCTTGACGCCGGTTGCTAAAAGGCTGTCGGAATTGTTGGGCAAAGAGGTCAAAAAGACTGACGACTGCATCGGCGATGAAGTCGCTGCTACAGTCGAGGCGATGCAAGATGGCGATGTGCTTTTGCTGGAAAATGTGCGCTTCTACCCAGAGGAGGAGGCAAACGACCCAGAATTTGCTAAGAAGTTAGCTTCTGTGGCCGATTTGTATGTCAATGATGCTTTTGGTACGGCTCACCGGGCTCACGCTTCTACTGAGGGCGTTACTAAGTATCTGAGTCCTTCTGTCGCTGGGTTTTTGATGGAGAAGGAACTGCAATATCTCGGCAGTGCGATCGACAATCCCCAGCGTCCTTTAGCTGCTATTATCGGCGGTTCTAAGGTTTCTAGCAAGATTGGAGTCATTGAAAAACTGCTCGAAAAGTGCGACAAACTGCTGTTGGGCGGCGGCATGGTTTTCACGTTCTACAAAGCTCGCGGCTTGAACGTTGGCAAGTCTTTGGTGGAAGATGACAAGCTGGAACTGGCTAAGTCTTTGGAAGAGAAGGCGAAGGAACGGGGAGTTACTTTTCTGTTACCTACTGATGTGGTAGTTGCTGATAAGTTTGATGCGGCGGCTAACACTCAAACTGTTCCTGTAGAAAGCATCCCGGAAGGTTGGATGGGTTTGGATATCGGCCCGGATTCAGTAAAAACTTTCCAAGATGCTTTGGCCGATTGCAAAACGGTAATCTGGAACGGGCCGATGGGCGTGTTTGAGATGGAGAAGTTTGCTGCTGGAACTGAAGGTATTGCTCATTCTTTGGCTGGACTTACTAAAACTGGTACTACCACTATTATCGGTGGGGGTGACTCGGTGGCGGCTGTGGAACAGTTGAATTTAGGCGAACAAATGAGCCACATTTCCACTGGTGGCGGTGCTAGTTTGGAACTGCTCGAAGGTAAGGAATTGCCTGGTGTTGCTGCTTTAGATGAGGCTTAATTAAGTTAAGTAGGGCGGGCAAAGCCCGCCTTGCTGCAAGCAGGTCTAAATCATTGGCTGAGAATCTGTTTTTTGGGGATTTACCGCAGAGGGCGCAGAGAACGCAGAGCAAGAGAAAAGAGAGAAGGACATGGGTTTAAATTCTACAGTTTGCTAGTATAATTAATCCGAAGTAGCAGTGAGGTTTGTTTGTGAAACTTAAAATCTTGGCAACTGTAACGGCAAGTTTAGCTTTGTTTTGGCTGGCAGCTCCCGTTAAAGCTCAAAATCCAGATCATGTCAGGCAATTGCTGGAAAGTAATGAATGCGAAGGCTGTGACTTGAGAAATGCTGATTTATTCAAGGCTAGCTTGTACAGAGCTAATTTAAGAGGAGCAGATTTAAGCGGCGCAAATCTCTATGAAGCTAATTTGTTAGAAGCGGATTTAAGTGATGCTAATTTGTCTAATGCTAATTTAATCAACGCCGAGATGTACGGTGCTGAATTGAATGGTGCTAATCTGCGAAATGCGGATTTGTCTAATGCTTTTTTGGGGCGAGCGAATCTGACGAGTGCTGATTTGCGCGGTGCTAAACTTTTTAATGCGAATCTGGGTGAAGCTTATCTGTTACAAGCTAATTTGTCGAATGCCGATTTGAGGCGATCGCTGCTGTTTAGGGTTAATTTAAACCGTGCAAATTTAAGCGGAGCGGATATGTCTTTCGCGGATGTGCGCGATACTAATTTGCAGAATGCTATTTTGTCAAATACTCGGCTTCCGAGGGCTCAATTGAGCGGTACAAATATCGATGCGGCTAATAACGTGCGCCAGGCTGATTTGGAACGTGCCAACTTACGGGGTACAAATTTGGGACCGGGGGTTTGCGTGATAACTAATTTTCCTTATTGTGTTTTGAATTTGGAATAATCGGCCCGCTGAGTGCGTCAGCCGCGATTAATGTGGCAGCTACGGGAGTTTTTGACTGGCTGCCGCGCCCTAGGTTTATATCATGTCCGCCTAAATGCCAGTCATTGCAAAGTTTACGACAGCAGACGCAAGCAATCTTAAGCCCCTGGGATTGCTTGACTTCGCTTCGTTCCGTTCTCTTGGGAGATATCGTAAGTAATTTGCCGGACATTATCAGAGCTGAGCTAAGTTTGGGGTGGTTTGTATCCGTTTTCTAGGGCAAATCTCACAAGCTGAGCCCGATTTTCTAGCTGTAATTTGCTGAAAATGCTGCCTAAATGAGCTTGCACAGTCCGGGGGCTAATAAACAGCCGATCGCTAATTTGTTTGTTAGTATAACCCTGAATAACTTCCCAAAAAACTCTTTCCTCGGCTGGTGTTAAAGGCAAAGGTGCAGGTGCTGGCAATACTGCCACAACTTTTGGCTCCACCGCCCTAGCGCTAGAAGTTTGAAGGAGTCGCACAATCTCGGCGTGAATGCGGTGAGAGCGCTCTAACTGCGCCTTCACCTTAGCTAAGATTTCTTCAGAATGAAAAGGTTTTACCAGATAATCGTCAGCCCCGATCGAGTGACCTTCAACTTTTGACTCAATCTCGCCTTGACCTGACAAAAATATAAACGGCACCAACTGTCCCAAACGTGTAGTTCGCAAGCGGCGGCAAAACTCAAACCCGTCCATTTCGGGCATCATGACATCTGAAATTACCAAATCTGGGGGGGCATTCTCAAAAATCGAGAGCGCCTCAAGCCCGGAATTAGCGCATTCAACCCCGTATCCCTGGCTTTCGAGGTACATTGCTAAGACTATTTGACAGTCTGCTTCGTCGTCAACTACTAATATTCTTTCCATGAAAGGCTTGCACCAAATCCAGTTGGACAGTTCTTGAAACTGCGGCTCCCAAAGTAGGAACTTCAATTAGTTTACCTGCTGGAACTTGATAAAAGCTCGCAATTTCAAAACGCCACAATTGCTCCAATAGTCGAATTACGGGCGCGATCGCATAAAATGGGAAGAAGTTAAGGAATGTTGGGCTAAAATTTCCTTCTTAAATTCATCTCTCCAAAAAAGCTACAACTTTTTATTATAAAACGTCAACTTTTATGCATAAAATACAAGGTAAAAAAAAGAATTTTTTTGTATTATACACAAATCTTGGTGATACTTAAACTATTCCTAGACCCGACATTGAAAGGTTTTTAGATTTTTCTGGTTCGGACACAGGTACAAAAGGGACAACGCGAGCAGGTGCTGCTGGGGGCTGCGCGAAGAAACCCGGGTCGGCAACCAACATACTTTCAATTATCGCTGCTGGTTCGGGGCGGCTGAACAGATACCCCTGCATGATATCGCACTGATGTTGTTTCAAAAAATCTAGTTCTGCTTCTGTTTCTACTCCCTCAGCAATTACTGTCATATTCAAACTATGACCCAGTAAAATTACTGCTGTAGTAATAGCAGCATTTTGAGTATCTTCATTGGCATTACGGACGAAAATTCGATCGATCTTTAAACTGTCAAAAGCAAATTGCTTGAGATATCCTAAAGTAGCGTAACCGGTGCCGAAGTCGTCAATAGCAATCCGAATTCCTAGAGCTTTAAGTTGGTTTAAAGTAGCGCCTGCTACTGTCGCATTTTCTACCAAAGCGCTTTCGGTCATTTCTAATTCTAAATTAGCAGGCTCCAAGCCTGTAGTTTCCAATATTTGCACGATTCGCGCCTTGAGTTCCGGGTCAGACAACTGCCGAGCCGACAAGTTTACTGATATTGTAAAGGGCGAAAACCCTGCAGCCAGCCAACTAGCGGCTTGAGCGCAAGCTGAAAGCAGTACCCACTCGCCAATCTGAATAATTAAACCTGTTTCTTCTGCTAAGGGAATAAATTCGCAGGGAGAAATTATACCTCGATCGGGATTTTGCCAGCGCACTAAAGCTTCGGCGCCGATAACTTTGCCGGTAGCAATATTCACCTGGGGCTGATAGTATACCTGAAACTCACCTTGTGCCAAAGCATGGCGCAGCAAAGCTTCGAGAGCAAACTTTTCAGGAGATAGAGTCGTAACCTTGGTCGAGTCGTTAACTAAATCTTTGAGTCTGGCTTCTGCTTGGTGAAGCGCGACTGTCAACGGTTGAGTAATAGTTTGCCGTTTCAAGACGCGAGAAGCAATGGCTCCCAGCAATTCAGCCTTGGTAAACGGTTTTGTCAGGTAATCGTCTGCCCCCAAATCCATCCCCCGACGAAAATCCGTTTTGTCACTTTGAGCCGTGAGGAAAATAAATGGAATTGTTGCAGCTAGCGAGTTTTGCCGCAGAGTCCGCAACACGTCATAACCGTCGAGTTCCGGCATCTGCACGTCGCACAAAATTAAATCAGGTATCTCCGAAAGTGCCATCTGCACCCCAGCTCGACCGTTTTCGGCCGCAATGACCCGGTAGCTGTGAGATTCCAGGAGTTGCAGAAGAGTTTCCCGGATTAATTCGTCGTCTTCAATCACCAAAATTTTGAGCATGATAATTAGATAACAGATGGCACTATATATCTGAACCTGACTAACTTTAGCATACTCAAACTAACGAATTAGTAATTCGGCCAATTAGCCAATAAATAATTAGCCAAATGGCTGAATTTTTTCCCTCGGTTCTTAAGTCACAATAAAATAACTGCCCAAATAGGGAAGAGTTCGATATCTTTCAATAGCATAAAAATGCTGCGCCCGACTCGTTTGATAAACTTTTCTTATTAAATAACTGTAGTTTCTCATAAAAGAATGCCACTAACACTGTCACTGCGCGGATAGCCGCAATCACTCAGGCAATTACTTATATGATGTCCGGTTAATTGCTCATAATTAGCCCGTGTTTGTAATTAGGACTTTGGTTTCCTCTCGATGGATGAATCAGGAGGCTGCCTCCTGGCCCCAAAAACGGATACTTGCCAACAGCAACAGTCGTGGAGAGATCAAACTTTTAGACCCTAGTTTAAGCTCCCAGATTCAGATTTATCTGTGAAGTAAATCTAAAATCTAAAATCTAAAATCTAAAATCTAAAATCTAAAATCGACTGACCGAGATCTTAATTATGGTTGTATAACTGGACATCATATTATGCACTGTTTTAATTCACAGGCTTAGTGGAATTCGCGCAATATTTTTCATCTACAATTGCAGAAGTGATACTGACAGCCTGCATAGATGACGGAATGATTAGGTCTTGCGGAACTACCACCGTCTTTTTACAAACAAGCTCGCTACTGCCTACAGAGGCAAAGTTCCAAGCATAAAATTCGGGAGTGCTGACTGTCGCATTGGCTGGATGTAAACCTAGTGCAGTCACCAATACTAATCCTAAAGTTACTAAAGCTACGATCGCGAATCTCAGCATATTCTTTGTTTGAAACGGAAAACTTACGTGATTGGTATTACCTTATTATTGCCTGGGTCGATCGAGAGCGTCAATCGATTTTAGATTTTAGATTTTAGATTTTAGATTTTAGATTGACCCCACGGATAAATTCGGGGGGCAAGTTTCATCGGATACAGGTTTTTTATTTCTGGACGGATGAATCCGGGGGCTTGTATCCTGGATGCTTTCGGTCAATAGCAGTTATTCGGCAGTCAGGTTCAACTCGTAAGCGATCGGCTCGGATGCCTGAGAAACGACCACGAATTCATAATAACCAGCATCATCGAGCAATCCCGACCAACTAAGCCCCTCTGCGTCTTCCAACAAAGCTCGCGCGCCCTTGGTCCGCCCCGGAGTATAAATTGACAGTAGAGTAGATTTGCGCGGTGCTTGCAAATTCACGCGCAAAGTTTGATTTTGAGCGAACCGGGCAATGTAAGCTTTCCCTTCTCCGGGTTTGAGATTGCCTGTGAGGCTTTTGCTGTTCGATCGGCGGTCAAATTCAACGCTTTCGACAGTGGCTCCAGCTTGCAAAGATGCGAGGGCGTCGGCGGTAATTGCTTGCCAAATTTGTCCGATCGGCAAACCGATGATATTGCGATCGCGCGGCTGTTGTGGAAACCAATAAAAGAACTTAGCATCAGCCAAATCGTACAGAGCCCGACTGCTCAAATTCAGCTTGTTAACCTCAGTTTTCCAGCGATCGATATCGGCGGTGTCGTAACTGCCCAACCGCGCTCTAGCGTCGCTGCTGAGATTTTCCAGCTTGTCGAGCAACTCGTCGCCGATTTTCTGCCACCTTTCGCGCCACTGGCGATCGTCATCGCCTTCTTTTAACAGCCGTCCGCCCAATTCCGGGTATTTGGCATAAAAAGTCTCGTCCACAAGGTTGACGTAACCGCTATAGAATCGATCGTCAATTTTGAGCTTTACAAAGCGATCTTGCAAAGCATCTTCTTGCTGCTGCTTCGGGCTCGGACTCTGGGGAATTTTCTGCACTTTGGATTGCAGATTTAACAAATAATTGCCCGCAAACCAGCCAACTCCCCCCATACTTGAGAGCACCGCCACCACGAACAAAACCATTTTCCAAGCAGGCATCTTTTGCTGATTGCCAATACCAGCTCGCACCGGAGTTCCCGGCAGCTTTGGCGCGGGGGCGGGCACTGGTATAGGCGAGAGATCCGGCGGCTGCGTGGGTCCAAAATCCGGGGCTGGTGGAAAAGGTGGCTGTAAAGGCGGATTGCCGGAGAGAGCCAGCATTACCTCGCGAGCCGAGGAGTAACGCTGGCTCGGCTGTTGAGCAAGCATTTTATCTAGCACCAGGGACAAATTCGGAGACAGAGAACATTCCGCCCGCCAGTTCCAATTGAGCGTCTGGCTGTCGAGCAACTGATGCGGTTCCTTCCCCGTCAGCAACACTAAAACCGTCGCCGCCAGAGCGTACAAATCGCTTTGGGGATAGACGATTCCCATTTGCATTTGTTCGACGGGAGCATAGCCGAGCTTGCCGATGCGAGTCGCGGGGGCGGGAGTGCCGTTAGCCTCAGCGAACAGAGACTCTACGGTGGCGGCAAGTTGTTTTACTCCGCCGAAGTCGATCAGCACCGGCATCCCGTCAGAACTCCGCAGAATCAGGTTGTCCGGGGAGATGTCGCGGTGAATCACTCCTAAAGAGTGAATGTATTCGAGCACGGGCAAAATCTGCAGCAGCAGTTGATTGATTTCTGCCTCGATGAATCGCAAACCCTGACGCTTGCGGGCGTCGAGCAAAAAGCGGTAAGTTTGACCGGGAACGTAGTCTTGAACGAGAAATAGGTAGCCTCGATCGCTGATACTGACGCGGAAGAGTTCGCGGAAGCGCGGGATTTGATTGTGTTGCAGCTTGTAGAGCACTCCCGCTTCCCGCTCGAACAGTTCCTCGGATTTTTGTAAAGCGTAACTTCCGTGTACTTGGGGCGCAAATTCTTTTAAAACGCAGGGTTCGTTAAATCGGTGGGCATCTTCAGCGAGGTAGGTGCGTCCGAAGCCTCCGTGTCCCAATTCGCGGACGATGCGGTAGTGGTTGTTGAGAGTTATGCCGGGGTAGATGGGATTGTTCATTGGAACTTGCTGCGTCGGATTTTCACGCTTGACTGAGACTGAGGATTTTGGGCGATCGCTGAATTAATCTTGACATAGTGTGTCAGTGTTGATTAGTCGATCGGCAGCTTGCCTATCCCCTGTGGTTATTGTTAAAAAAGGGGTTTCGTGGTATTGAAGTTTATCCACTGCGCCATCTTTTCGATTCGATCGACCTCAAAATGTGTTCAAATTTTTAGTGTCCAGCCCAATGTGCGATCGGGTCGTTAGCGCTACTAATTGAATCTTGAGCGATCGAGGTGCAAAATACCCATTTTAAGGAGCAAATCATGCAGCCAGAACAGCGTCAGCGAGCAATTGGGGCGTTTGAAGAGTTTTTGAGGGCGCCGCTTGAGGAACGATTGCAACACCAGCAGAATCGAGTTGCCGAATGCGGGGCGATCGCGCTTTTTCAAAAAGTCGCGGCCACAGTACCAGCTTACCAGACTTTCCTAGCTGGACTCAACATCAATCCCGCCTCAATTAAAACCTTTGAAGACTTCCAAAAATTGCCGCTAATTACCAAAGAGAATTATTTACGCTGTCACCCGCTACCTCAGTTGTGCTACCAGGGCAAATTAGAAACTTGCGATTTCATTGCTGTTTCATCGGGTTCGACAGGAAACCCGACATTTTGGCCGCGTTTTATCAGCGACGAGTTGCAAATAGCCGCTCGTTTTGAACAAATATTTCACGACAGTTTTTCCGCCGATACTCGCTCAACTTTAGCTGTGATTTGCTTTGCTTTGGGGACTTGGGTTGGGGGAATGTACACGGCAAATTGCTGCCGCTATCTAGCGAGTAAGGGTTATCCCGTTACAGTTGTGACGCCTGGGAATAATAAGGCTGAAATATTTCGAGTTGTGCAGGAACTTGGGGAGCATTTCGAGCAAGTAGTCTTGTTGGGATATCCGCCGTTTATCAAAGATGTGATTGATAGCGGAATTGCTGGGGGTGTGGAGTGGCAAAAATATCGAATTAAGATGGTGTTTGCGGGGGAAGTGTTTAGCGAAGAATGGCGGAGTTTGGTGAGCGATCGTACTAATTCTGACAATCTATATTACAACTCTGCGAGCCTTTACGGTACGGCCGATGCGGGCGTTTTGGGCAACGAGACACCGCTGAGCATTTGCATCCGCCGCTTTTTAGCAAACAATCCGGAAGCAGCACGCAATTTATTCGGGGAATCGCGGTTGCCAACGCTGATGCAGTACGATCCGAAAAGTCGCTTTTTTGAAGTGAATAAAGACGGCACGCTGTTATTTTCTGGCGACAACGGCATCCCGCTAATACGCTATCACATCTCCGATAACGGCGGTTTAATTTGTTACGAAGCAATGCTCAATTTTTTGGCAGAATGGGGATTTAACCCTGTGGCACGTTTGCAGCAAGAAGCAGCTATGAAAGTTTCTGATTTCCCCAGAGGAATTCGCTGCTTGCCATTTGTCTATGTATTTGGGCGATCGCACTTTACCGTTTCCTACTTCGGTGCTAACATTTACCCGGAAAACGTCACCATAGGTTTAGAAGTTCCGATTATTCGGGAATGGGTGACGGGAAAATTTGTACTGCAAGTCAAGGAAGATGCGGATCAAAATCGGTTTTTATCAGTGGTTGTGGAATTAGCAGCGGGGGTGGAGGGCGACGAGGATATGAAGCAGGCGATCGCATCTTCAATTCTCGCGCAATTGCGGCGGCTAAACAGCGAATTTGCTAATTACGTGCCGCCAGAATATCAGTTACCTGTGGTGACATTAACTGCGATGGGCGATGCGGAGTATTTTCCGATTGGGGTGAAGCACCGATACACGCGGCAGTAAACCGTGTTTTTGTGAGTAGGGGGTGCACTAAATTGTATCGGGATCAATGTTGAATTCTCGCAGTTTTGCGGCCAGGCGATCGGCTCGTTGAGCCTCTTGTCCGGCTCGTTGAGCCTCTCCCTCGGCTCGTTGAATCTCCCTTTCTGCAACCTCTTCAGGAGTAGGGACAAGCTCTCCTTCTGCTGTAAAGAAACGCAATTTTCCGGCACAAATTCCCAAACTCAAATCGAGTTGTTGACTCCGCAGATGCCCGGATTCGTTCGGTGCGATTGCTTCATATTCCCCGTCAACTAAATGAAACCCAGCTAATTCTAAAGTTTCTGGGTCAAACCAAAAGTAGTCGTGAGTGCGAAAAGTATCTTGATATAGTTGTTTCTTAAAGTTTTTGTCTACATCCGCTGTTTTGGGAGACAGGATTTCTACGATAATATTGGGGTACTTTCCCTCTTCATCCCAAACTACCCAGCTTTTCCGAGTTTTGCGTTCAGTTCCGAGTACCACAAAAAAGTCTGGGCCTCGGAAGTCTTTCGATTTGAGTTGCTTGGGACTGTAATAAATGGTGAGGTTTCCAGCAGCATAGAAATCATTTCTATCTCGCCACAGCCATTCTAGACAGTTGAGGAGTAGGATTATTTGTCGGAGATGCAGTTCTGTTTCCACCGGAGGTTCGTCACTGTATAAATCGCCTGAAGGAAAGATAACATTTTCTGGTATCTCTTGTTCTGGTATTTCTTGGGTAGTAGCTAATTCTGCGGTTGCGGACATGGCTGCTGGCTGAGGAGTAAGAGGTTGTCTGTCTATTTTAGCAAGCTTTTCATATCTCTGCTGAGGACTATTCTGAAAGCCCGATCGCACTTTCCCTCCAAAAATGCGATCGAACACCGAACAATTAGTCTTTAACTATTAGCAATTACCGCTTTATTGGCCGTCAGCTTCCCTGAGAGCAGCTAAAATTTCCGGTCGTTTCATGCGCGCGTAGCCCCGCACTTTCCGGTCTTTGCCGATCGCCTTCAATCGCCTCAGCGAAAGAGTTTCGTAGTCTTCCGTTGGGGACGGAAACGGCAACTCCAACTGCAACTGCGGTAGCTGAGGTTTCTGCTGTGCTTTCGACTGCTTCTTGGACTGTGTTTTTGACGGCGTTTTAGGTTCTGCCTCGGGCTGTATTTCTGAGTGCGTCGCTGCGCCTCCGAGTTGGCGGCGCAGCGTTTCAATTTGATTTTTTAGGTCATTTTCTACGTCTTCAATGGCGTCAGAAACAAACTGATTAATGGTTTGGACTGTGCGTTCTAGTTTTCTTGACAGCAGTTTTTCCAGTTCATCCAACTGTCTCAAAGCGGCTTCAAGATTAACCTCAGAAATAACCGCCGATGTTGGCGGACGGTTGCTGCTCGATTGTTCAATTTTTTTAGCCATTTTATCTACCTTTTCATGAAATGCTTTTTCCACTTGTTCGAGCAAATGCTTAATCTGTTCTATTTGGTTGCGCTCAAAGTTCTGCTCAGTTAGAGCTTTTACGTGCTTTTTTAGTAGATCTTCATTTTTTTTAACAGATTGTTCTATTTGTTTTGTTAGACTCTCTACCTTTTTTTGAAATGATAGCTCAAATTGTTGCAGTAGTGTCTCAATTTGTGCAGCTTTATGAGTCGGTTGCGGAGCTAAATGTTCCATTTCTGCTTGAGCAACAGCTACCTCCTCGTCGGTCATTTCAAATACCCAAGCCCACATTTGCTCGATGCCGAGTTCTTTAGCAACAATACACCAATCTGAGCCGCAGACAACTTCATATTCTTCTTCATTGCTGTAAGCTTCAGTGCGCCGCACAATTAAAGGAATCAAGTTGCTGCCTTGCTCGATGAGACTTCTCCTGAGATCTTCGCGGCGTTTGCGGGGAATTTCCCCCCTCTGAGGCTCTGGTACTGCAATTTGGGAAGTGTAAATCTGACTGTGACTAATTGGCTTAATCCGCAAATATTCAACTATTCGGTTTTGATCGGACGATCGATCCATCTTGTTACAAGTCCCCTTTTGTCATTTAAATCTGGTGTGTATGTATTTATGTATAGTTGTACTTTACAGCCTCAGTTTTAAGTGCTGCTGAACTAACCCAAGAACTCTAATTGTCGGGTGCGCCACAAGCACTTTACCCAAACTGCGATCGAACTCGGTTATCTGGGGAGATATCGCCTTGCTGCTGTACCTGTGCGGTGACAGCCCGGGCGATCGGCAAAAGTTACTGCAATTCCTAAAAAAAGCGACTGTGATGAGTTTAACTGGCTGTGGGACACCAATGATACACTGCTTTACTCATCTTTACTTTTTTTGGCGTCAGGGCGATCGGGCTGGGGTTGCGAGTTGCGATCGCAATTGCGATTTATCAACAGTTCGGACATATTTTGGGAGAGTCAGGCTCTGAGAGAGGCGTATTCTAGGAGTTTTCGGTAGTTTGGATTTAATTTAATCAAAGTTGGGTCCAAGCCAAACATGGTGATAAATAAG